>JAAYBA010000481.1 GCA_012719085.1 Planctomycetota bacterium | reverse complement strand
CGATCTCTATGTGGGCGGCAGACCCGACGGCGACCATCTCAGCGGCGCGATGGAGTTCCTGCGCATCGCCCACGGCACCCTCGCCGACGCGCACACCACGATCGAGGAGTTGTACGCCTGGCAGTTCGACGGCCCCGCCCGGCGCGACATGCGGGGTGCAGATCCCGAGGGCCAGGGCCGCGACGCCGGCGCGATCGAGTCCTTCTGATGCCGACGGGCGAATCCTCCCATCCGTCCTGAAAACGACAGACCGATTATCCGATGAATAGGGGGTACTGATATGCGTGCCACGACGTTCCTTGTTGTGCTCGTGACGGCGACCTGCCTTTGGGCTGACCCGCCCGGGATCCTCCTCGACACCGATTTCCGGTCCGACGTGGACGATGTCGGCACGCTGGCTCTGCTCAATGCCCTCGCGGACAACGGTGAGTGCGCGCTGTTGGGCGTCGTCGCCAGCCAGACGGGGCCCCATGTCGTCGGTGCGATCAACGCCGTGAACACCTGGTACGGCCGGGGCGACGTGCCCATCGGTCTCAGCGGCGTCGATGACCAGCGATTCGAGGACTTCTATGCGCCGGTGATCGGCAAGCCGGAGAACTACCGCAGCACCCAATCCAACGCTGCGGCCCCCGACAGCACCATCCTCTACCGCCGGTTGCTGCACGCCGCCGACGACCGCAGCGTCATCGTGGTCGTCACCGGCGGTCAAACCTGCATCCACCGGCTGCTGCTCTCATCGGCCGATCTGGAGGGCGACGAATCGATCGGCCGCACCGGGCGGGAATTGATCGAAGCCAAGGTGCGAAAGCTGGTCATCATGGGCGGCCACTTCGTCGATCCCAATCACCGGGAACACAATATCGCGTTGGACGTGCAAGCCGCGCAGGCCGTGGCCGAGTCGTGGCCCACGCCCATCGTCTATTCGGGCTTCGAGATCGGCCGGCCCGTGATGACCGGCGGCGCCCTGACCGATCCGCAGAAGAACCCGGTGGCCAAGGCCTACGAGCTGTTCCCCGCCGGCGGTGTCGGCACCATCGCGTCGTCGTCCAGTTACGACCAGACGGCGCTCTACTATGCCGTGCGCGGCACGCAGGCGAACGGTCGGACACTGTGGCAGCTCAGTGAACCGGGTTGGGTGAGCTTTTCCGATGCCCGCACCCGATTCGCACGCAACGCCTGGGGCCGCCATCGCCACCTGATTCGCCACGCCGGCGACGAGGAGGTCGCTGCCGTCATCGAAGCCCTCATGATCCAACCGCCCAAGCGGCCGCGCGGGCCGGCTTCGGCGGTGCGGCCGCCTGCATCGAGCGATTACATCATCACCGCCTACGGCGCGATCCCGGACGACGACACCAACGACACCGACGCGATCCAGGCCGCCCTGGACGCCGCCGCAGGCGCCGGTGGCGGCGCCGTGCGGATTCCTCGGGGCCGTTTCGTTTCGGGGACGATTCATTTGCGAAGCGACGTGCGTCTGCTGTTCGACGAAGGCGCGGTCCTCGAAGGCAGCGCCGATTGGCGCCACTACGGTTCGGGCCGATGGCACGACGCCCTGATCGTTGGAGAGAACCTCCGCAACGTCCGCCTGGAGGGGCCGGGTGTCATCGACGGGGTGGCGTGTCACAACCCCAAGGGTGAGGAGGGCTTTCGCGGTCCGCACGCCATCCGGCTGAATGATTGTCGCGACATCGCGATCCGGGGCCTCACCATCACGCGCGCCGCGAACTATGCGATCCTCTGCCTGAATTGCACGGGAGCGGAGCTTGCCGACTTGACCATTCGCGGCGGACACGACGGCCTGCACGCGCAGGCGTGTGCCGACTTCCGCATGCGCGACTGCGACGTGCGAACCGGAGACGACTGCTTCGCCGGCTGTGACAACACCGACTTCGAGATCGTCAACGGCAAGATCAATTCCTCGTGCAACGGCTTCCGCCTGGGTTGCGTGAATCTCGCGGTTCGCGACTGTACGTTCTGGGGGCCGGGCGAGTATGCCCATCTGATTAGCGCCCGCCGGGGCACGCCACGAACCAACATGCTCTCGGCCTTCGTTCACTTCGCCCCGGCCGACCGCCGCCCGCGACTGCCCAGCGACAACTGGTCGATTGAGAACTGTCGCATGGACAACATCGAGGTGGTCTACGCCTACGATTTCGAGCGGGGGGGCTGGCAGACCGGCCAGCCGGCCGGTCGAATCCGATTGCGCAACGTACGGGCCGAGAAGGTGGCCCGCCCGTTGCGGGTGGTGGGGGATGCCGATCGGCAGTTCGAGCTGACGCTCGAGAAGGTCTCGATTGCGATGTGTGAGGATCGCGCCGACCAGGAGGTATTGAATCTGACGCGATTCGGGGCCCTGCGACTCCGAAACGTCACTCTGCGAAACAGCGGCGTCCGGCCGGTCCTGCGCGCGACGGATGGCAACTTGGTTCAACTCGCCGGCGTCACGGTCCTCCCGGAGAACGATGAGCCGTATGCGTTCGACGAGATCGACGCGATACGAACGAACGAAACGGATCGGATCCAGCCTCAACAGTAGCCCGACCACGGCGGGTGGGCCGGGTCGCAGATGGGAAGGGAATGCATGGGGGGCCGAGCGAGCCGGCAGCAGAGCAAGGTGGCCGAGTGGTTCGCCGAAATTCGTCGGCGCGTCGTGGGATCTTCGCGGCGAGCGGCCCAGACGGGCCGCCGGATCGTGCGCCGGTACGGCCGTCGCGATATGCGGTTCGTCTCGGCAGACTCGGTCCGGCTGCTGGTCGATGCGTCCGAAGCGTATCCGGAGATGCTCGGCGCGATCGAGGCCGCTGTCGATCACGTCGAGCTGGAGACCTATATCTTGCGAGACGATGCGACCGGCCGGGCGTTTCAGCAGGCGCTGATCCGGGCGGCGTCGCGCGGCGTGAACGTCCGTCTGATCTACGACTGGATCGGGTCGATCGTTCTGCCCGGCCGATTCGTCCACGAACTGACCGATGCCGGCGTGGCCGTGTCTGTCTACCACCCGCTGGTGTGGCGCCGGCCCGTGTGGGCCGTCAATAAGCGCGACCACCGCAAGATGCTCGTTGTCGACGATGCGGTATCGTTCACCGGCGGTCTGAATATCGGCGACGAATATCAGGGCCTCGCCGACGGGGGCCAGGGCTGGCGCGACACCCACATCCGGCTCGACGGTCCGGAGGTCGCCGTCGAGATGCTCACCCTCTTCGAATACGCATGGCGACGGGCTACGCCTTACGGCAAAGCCCTGACGCCAGGCGAGAGACTCAAATCGGGCATTCGCCGCAGAATGGAGACCCTGTCGCGTCGCAGAGATCGACCCGCCCGTCGTCCCGGGAAGGGTGGCGGTATTCCCGTCAGCATCGTCGGCAACGAAGGGCGGCATCACCGCCGGCGGATTCACCGCGCCTACCTGCGGGCCATCTGCGACGCGCAGCGGTACGTGTTGATCGAAAATGCCTATTTCATCCCCAGCCGGCCCATCCGCCGGGCGCTGATCAAGGCGGCCCGTCGCGGCGTCTTCGTCGGCATCGTGGTCGGCGAGCGAAGCGATGTGCCCATCACCGCCTACGCCATGCGATGGTTGTACGATCCGCTGCTGGCCGGCGGGGTGCGCCTCTTCGAGTGGCCCGTCAGCGTCATGCACGCCAAGACCGCCGTCATCGACGACGCCTGGCTGATCGTCGGCAGCTACAACTTCGACCATCGCAGCCTGCTGCACAACCTCGAATGCGTCGCCGTCGCCGCCGACGCCGATCTGGCGATCCGCCTGCGCGACCAGACGCTCGCCGACATCGCCCGTTGCCGGGAAGTGGCGCTCGCCGCGCACCGCAAGCGTCCGTGGCTGACCAAGGCCACGCAGTACGTCGCCTACCTCCTGCGTCACTGGCTCTGAGCGGCCCGCCTTCGCATCGCCCTTGTCATCGCGGCATCTCGTCGGGGAAGTTGAGCACCGCGAACTCGCCGGCCAGCTCGTACGCCTTGCGGTCGCGCGCCCTGGCCGCCTCGACCTCCTCGTCGAACAGGCCCAGATACATCGGCTTGCCGTTGTGCTGGACCGCCGCCTGCCATTTGTCGCCGCGCGGGAAGACGCCACGGAACCGCGACTTGCCCGGCCGGCGTCTGCGGCTGTTCTGCGAGTTCTGAAGCTGCGTGCAAATCCGCAGGTTGCACCGCCGGTTGTCCAGCCCGTTGCCGTTGATGTGATCGACCACCATCCCCTTGGGCGGCTTCATGATCTGGCGGTGCATCGATATGGCTCGTCCTTTGTGGTTCCGGCAGGCGTAGAACGTGCTACAGCGGTCGGTGCGCTGGGCGTACCACTTGTACCTGGCCAGTGCCGGGTAGTCCGCCGCATCGACGATCGCGTGCTTGCCCCGCGTCAGACTGATGTAGCGGATCGCCGGGTCCGACGACTCGCGCGGCACCGACCGCACCGTCGGCGCCCGACGCGCCCGGAAGTTCCGGCACGTCCCGGTCGCGATCACCTCGCTGATCTCCCCATCCGCGCCCGCCTTGTGGAAGCAGACCAGCAGCCCCGGCCACCGCGTCAGGATCACCCGCAGCCACCGCGTCCGCAGCCGCTCTCCGAACACGCAATTCGCGCAACACCGCTGCCGCTTCCCCTTCGCTTCCGCCTCGTCTCTTTGACGCATCGGTACCTCCAGTCTCTTCGCTCTTCGCTCGTCGCTCGTGACTCGTGACTCGTATCTCGTGCCTCGCTACCCACCCCCTCTCCGACGCACCTGCCCTGGCTCCCATCCCCGCCTCAGGCACGCGCCCGAGGCCACAGCCCCATCCTACCCAAATATGGTCAAACGATCAACACAAAACCACAAATTCTCCGCCCCCATAAACCCAGCGCGCACCAGCACTAACGAAGGGGAGGCCAAAAATGAGAAGTCGGTAGTCGGTAGGGTGGGGCTGGCCCCACCATTTCCGTCCGATCCGATCCCGCCTTGCAGGCAGACGCACGGAACCCCCGTCACATCTGGCCACCCATGGTAGGGGCGAATCATGATGCGCCCCACATTCGGCGCGGGATTGTATCTGACGCCATCGAGTCCCCAGGACAAGTGTCGGATGTTGGCTCGCCTTCGGCCTTCTCTCTACCGCGCAAGCCGACGGCCTGTATTGCTCTTTGCATCTTCGCCAATTCCCTGCTGCAATGAGGGCCGCCCTGTTCGACGCGGAGCTATCGTGCGCCCGAAACCGGGGTCTGTCCTTCAGGCCGCCCGACGATCCAGACCCCGACGATCCAGGACGATCCAGAGGCACCGACCCGTGTTCAGAACATACGATCGCACATCACTATTCCCAGGATTGCCTGATTTCTGTTACGACGGAATCGTAGCCGGGGTATTTCGACTGCACCCGGTCCAGGACCGCCCGGGCTTCGCCTGTATCCTGCTGCGCCTTCTTGACGCGAGCCAGGGAAATCCCCGCTACCGGGGAGAAGAACGAATCGTCCTCAAACAGCGAGGCATAGTACTTTTCGGCTTCTTCCAGGTTTCCTTTGTGGTGCTGATCATATCCGTAGCCCAGCCTCGCCAGATCACGGTCCACCTGACTGTATTCTCCTTCGACGGTTCGATCGACCAGTCTCTTGGTGACAACGTTCATCCCTTTTACATACCCGACCAGTGGGCTACCTGAGATCCCGGTTAAGAACAGATGGTGGGCTGCCAATTCGTACGCAGGGAAGGCGTCTGATACAGGTGGTAACTCTGCGTTGGCGATGGCGCTCCCCTTTGTCGTGCGAATGGATTCGTAGCGAGCCCAGGACTGGCGCAAGGCAATACCTGCTCTTCGCGCACCATCTGCTTCTCCGGCGTCTTCCGCGGCCTTCAGGTACGACAGAGCTTCTTGCTTGCCCTGACCATGTTCCCTCTCCATCTCGGCCAGAAGCAGTTCACACATCATGATCGACTCGGTCCTGTAGGTCGTGACATCGCTCGTCTGCATGTCTTTCAGCGTCGAAAGGAGATCTTCATAGACTCTCTTGGCTCGTGCCATATCTCCAGATTCCTTTGCCAGATTGGCAATCCAGAAGCGCCCCCAGACCTTTGTCGGAACCCTTAGACCTACGGGAGCCCTCTCGTCAGGGTACTTCTCGATGGCGGTCTCGATAGCAGAGATCGCCTCCAGAGGCTTTCCTCGCAGGTTGGCGACTTGTGCCCCCATGAAATAGGCGTACACGCTGGGCTCACCGGTCGTCAGCAGGGCATGGACCAGGCGATCACATTCGTCCCCGGCCAGCTCGTTCCCGTCGGACAGCCATGATAGAACCGCTTTCACCAACTCCCGCTTGATCCTG
>JAAYBA010000480.1 GCA_012719085.1 Planctomycetota bacterium | reverse complement strand
GGGAACATCACGGAGTCAAACGCAAATCCATTCAGGGCCGCCACGGCTCCGGCCGTAGTATGCGCCGAGAAGCCAAAATGCCGGACCTTGCCTTCCTCTTTGGCCTTCAGAAACGTCTCGATGGCCCCGCCGGGCCCGAGAGCCTGTTTGACCTCCTCCTCGGTGAAGATGGCGTGCATCTGATACAGATCGAAGTAGTCCGTCTTGAGCCGCTTGAGCGAGCGCTCCAACTCCTCGCGTGCCCCGCCCTTGTCGCGCATCTTGGTCTTGCAGGCCAGGAAGATGCGACTGCGATCGATCCCCTGGAGGCCGATCCCCATCTTGATCTCGGCATCACCGTCCCGGCCATAGGCCGGAGCGACGTCGAAGTAGTTGATACCCTGGTCGAACGCCTTGTGCAGTCCGGCTGTGCCCTGCTCCTGATCGTAGTTGGCCAGCGCCAGGCCGGGAAATCCCACGACCGAAATCCGAGCACCCGTTCTGCCCAATATCCTTTGTGGCACACCGAGGTGTTCCTCGGCGAGGGCGGCAGCTTGCACCTTCGAGGACAGCCCACCCCCCAATGCATAGCTGCCTGCCACGGTTCCGATTGTCTTGAGAAATGTGCGTCGTTCCATGAGGAGTCCCCCTTTTCAGTGTCGGTCCGGATTGTCGATACGTACGTTCATACGAAATCCTGCCAGAACCGCCGGCGACGGCGAGCATCTGCTGCGGGGCTCGGCCGCGACGATGACAATTCTACCACAAACGCAAATGTCTGGCAACGTCGCATCTGCACGCCATGGCCTACGCCACCTTGCCGCAGGCGGCGCACTCGATTGCAATCGAGGCCAGATGTTCGGTCACCCGGCCGCGGGCCCACACCGGACCGCCGTAAGAGCAAATGCTTCGATACAGCCCGATCTGGTCCGGGAAGAAACTGACCTCGGCCAAACCGGTGGAATCCTCCAGGGTGACAAATCCCATCGTCCGCCCGTCGCTGGTCCTGGCGCGTCGTGCGGTCGCCACGAAACCTGCCACCGTCGTCCTCCTTCCGACGAGGCGGTGCAATTGAACCGCCGGAACGTAGCCGCTCGGCAACAATGTCGCCGGGTGCAGGCCAAAGGAGATGCCTGTAACGTCCAGTTCGGCCTTGAGCCTTGCGATCCGATCGTAGTCGGGCAGGCGGCTCGCCGCGCCCTCCCGATGGATATCGAACAGCATCGGCTGGTTGAGATCGGCCGGGGCCAGGTGCAATCGGCTGAGCATCGCCGGACGCGTGGGCCCCAGGCCGTCGCAGGCGCCGACGTGGATCAGATTCCGCAGTTCCGGCTGGCGAAACGGCACCCGCTGCCTCAGGTCATCGAGATGCTCGAACGCACGAATCCGCCGCTGGCCGACGATCTCTCTGGCCGTACCACGGCTCAGCCCCTTGACGACCCGGAACCCCGCTCGAATCGCCCTGCCCTGCACGCTCCATTCGATCTCGCTGTGATTGACGTGCACCGGCAGGATCGGGATGCCCCGCCTCCTGGCGTCCCAGACATAGACCCGCAACGGATACATCCCGTGGTGGTTGTTCAACAGGGAGCAGTAAAACTGGAGGGGGTAATGGGCCTTGAGATATGCGGTCTCCCATGCGATGTTGGCGTAGACCGTCGCATGGGCCTTGCAGTAGGAATACGCTGCGAAACGCAGGATCTCGTCCCAGATCGCCTCGGCGCTTTGCCGGTCGATCCCCGCGTTGTCGGCTCGCGACCGAACGAAATCGACGTACTGCGCCTGCAAGCGGGCGGGCGAGACCTTCTTCGAGACCTCGGAGCGAAACCGGTCCGCGTCGGCGACCGTATAGCCGGCCACCTCGACCGCGATCCGCATGACGTCCTCCTGATAGAGCATCACGCCATAGGTCTCGCCCAGCAGCCGCTCCAGCTTTGGATGGAGATACGCAAAAGGCTTCCCGTGGACGTGCCGCTCGATAAACGCCGCTTTCATACCGCCCGAAGCCGGTCCGGGGCGAATCAATGACAGGGCAATCGCCAGGTCCTTCCTGCTTCTGACCTTCAAGCCGCGAAGCAACTGCCGCATGCCGGGCGATTCGCTTTGAAAGACGCCGAGGCTGTCGCCGGCACTGAGCATCTGCGCCGTTTTCTCATCATTCGGATCGAAACTCAACTCGCATCTGCCGTCCCGGCCGCGATCGATGATCTGGATGGCGCCGTTAACCGTAGACAGGGCCCGATTGCCCAGAAGGTCGATCTTGACCAAGCCGATGGCCTCGGCGGCGTCTTTGTCGTACTGCGTGATGACGACCCCTTTGTGTGCCCGTTCCAGCGGAGCGATATGGCTCACCGGAGACGGCGTCACGACGATCCCGCCGCAATGAACGCCGAGATGACGAGGGATGCCGACCAGGCTCTTCGCCAACCTGTACACGGCGGAGGTCTCCCTGACCTTTCCGCCTCGGACCAACTGGTTGATCTGGACCGGTTCAAGCCCCAGGGCCCTGCCCGCATCGCGGATCGCGCTGCGAAGACGATATCGATTGACGTTGCAGACCATCGCGACGTTCTCGAAACCCCAACGCTCGTAACAGAAGCGGATGACCTCGTCCCGCTTGCGCCAGCACAGATCGATGTCGATATCGGGGCAATCCGTCCGCCCGGGATTCATGAACCGCTCGAAGTACAGGCGGTTCTCGACCGGGCAGACCCGCGTGAAACCCAGCACGTAGGAGATCAGGGCCCCCGCGGCCGAGCCCCGCACCTCGACTGGAATTCCGTTCTGCCGGGCGAAGTGGACGATCTCGTGGACCACGAGGAAGTAGTCGCTGAACCCGTTCTGCCGGACCGTCGCCAGTTCATATTCCAGCCGTCGAAGGACGTCCCCGCTCACGGGATTGTATCTCTTCGCCAGTCCTCGATGGCACAGCCTGGCCAATCCCCTGTCGCTGGTTTCCCCCGTGACGAGTTGGACCTTCGGCAGAATCGGCTTGCCCGTCAGCAACTGGAAATCGCAGCGCGGGACCATTTCGTCGGCATAGAGAAGGGCTCTGGGGACCTTGCGGAATTTCTGTTCCATTTCCCTGGCCGGGATCATCGCGTTCAGTCCGCAGGGGTCGCGCGGGCCGGCCCCGGCTACGCTCATCGTGCGGATTCGATTCAGAAGCTTGAGAACCTCGACATCGTTCTCCTGAAGCCGGTCGGCATGGCGCCAGGCGATCGGCTCGAACCCGGCCGCGCACGCACGCGCCGCCTCTTCCGCATCGGCGCAGCCGACGAACAAATACCCCTTGCCAAGAACAGGTTTCAATTCGCTCAGCAGCGCCGGCACATTGCACAGGCAAATCACCCCCGTACAATCGCGCTTCAACTGCTCGACGAGATCGAAGCGAGGATCGAGGTTCCTTGCGGTGGTGATTCGGCAAAGGTTCTCGTACCCGCTGCGATTCTCCGCCAGCAGGATCGCCCTCTGGGTCTCGGTCAGGATCTCGACTCCGAGAATCGGCCGAACGCCGGCGCCCTCCGTCGCCTTCCAGAGATCGACCGCGCCCGCGAGCGAATTGACGTCGGCCAGGGCCACCGCCCCATAGCCGTACTCGGCCGCTTGGGCGACCCATCGCTCGACCGACACGGCCCCCCGTAAAAGGCTGTAGAAACTCCGGCATGTCAGCGCCGCGATGCGCATACCTTCCCCGCCCATACAAACGACACTGTACAGAAATGATTATCGACCGATGGCGATCCTGGCCAGATTCGGATACGTCTTGAGAAGCCCCTCAGGAATCGGCTGCTTTTTCCCGGTGACGAGGGCCTTCAATTCGAGGGCGTTGGCCAGTTCGGCCCCTCGGTAATGATTGTTGGCGATCACGGTCAGCGATTCAAAGGCCTTGCCCAACTCGTCGAGCCGCTGCTTGATCCCGGCCAGCTCGCGTTCGCTGTAGTAGTAGTTGTAGACTTCATCGCGTCCGGCCTTGCTGAACCACTTCTCGGCATTCCTGCCGTGCATGCGCAAATAGCCCAACCGGCCGACCGTGCAGTGCTGCAATCTGAACGATTGTCTCGACGTGGGGTAATCGAGATTGCACACCGTCACGCCGAGCCCCCCGAGAAAATCCAGGGCTCCCTGGCTCTCCCATGATACATGCCGCAACTCGACCACCAGACTGAACGCCTCCTGGAACCGGCCGACGATGTCCGCCAGGTGCCGCCGGGCGGGCTCGCCATCGGCAAAGTCGTAGCGAAACTGAACGAGAAGATGCCGCAGCTTCTTCGCCTCCAGGAACGGCTCGAACCCGCGATGAAACTGCTTGGCGATCTCCGGATCGACCTTGCCCTCATGGGTGAAACTCTGGTGCAGTTTGGCGGTAAAGAAGAACTCCGGCTTCTGCGACGTCCGCTCCAGCCAGGATCGAACCGTCTTGGCAAACGGCGGCCGGTAAAACGTGCTGTTGATCTCGATACAGTCCACGAACCCACTGACGTAGACCAGTTGATCGACCTGGGAATCGGTGTACACGATCCCCTGCCAATCCGCATAGGACCAGCCTGCAATCCCGATGGCAATCGGACACACCATCATCGCACCTACCGGACCTCCGTGCGGATACAGCCGATGACCCGGCCGACCGCGCGAACGTCTTTATCGAATTGCTTGATATAGCGGGTTTTGTACCCTGCCTTATGGTTGGCCGGCTTCAGGGCGATCCGGTTCTTCTGAACGAACACCCTCTTGACCGTGGCCTCATCGTCCAGCAGAACGACGCCGATCTGCCCGTTCTCGATCTTCGAGCCGGATGCGACGATCACATAATCGCCGTCCATGATGCCCTCGTCGACCATACTGTCGCCGGAGACCCGCAGGGCAAAGGTTCCTTTCGAGCAACGGAAGAGCTTTTCAAGGGTCATGTAGCCTTCGATGTTCTGCTCGGCCAGGATCGGCTCGCCGGCCGCAACCCGGCCCAGGATCGGCATCCCTTCGGCATCGGCCGCCTCCTCGCAATACGCCGGAGAGAGCCGAAGCCCCCGGTGGCCGCCCACGTCCACCAGATAGCCCTTCTTCTTGAGATAGCCCACGAGTTGATACGCCGCATTCTGGGCCAGCTTGAAATGGCCGGCGATCTCCCGCTGGCTCGGCGGGTGATTTTCCTGCAACCGAGCCGCAACGAACTCCAGAACCTTCCTTTGTTTTTCCGTCAATGGCTCCATAGCGTGCACTCCAAACAAACCCAAATCCCAAACTATGGTTGTTTGACCATGATGTCAACCCAAAACTTTCAGCGATCGCGATTTTTTCCTCTGCGGCCTTCCTTGAAACTCCGCAGAGCATAATGGTACCATGGCCATGCGGCGTGCAACCGAAGCGTTGCCGGACGCGGCGCAGACCGCCGAATGCAATCAGGTTTGACAGAACGCAAAGGATGAAACCATGGATCGACGTCGATTCCTAAGGACGGCCGCCGGTGTGGCCACATGTGGCAGCCTGGTGAGTGCGAACCATGCGATCACCGCAGCCGGTGCCTCCGCTGAATCGGATCTCACCGGTCCGGCCGACGGAACCTGGTCCCTGGTGATTCTGCCCGATACCCAGGTGTATGCCCGACTGTATCCCGGACTGTTCCATCTCCAGACCCAGTGGATTCTCGAAAACCATAAGAAGGACAACATCGTGTATGTCCTTCAGAACGGCGACGTCACCGACAACAACGTAGAGATTCAATGGCACAGAGCCAGTCAGGCCTTCGCCCGCCTCGATGGAAACGTCCCGTACGCCATCGCCCTGGGCAACCACGATTTCGGTCCCAACGGCACCACCCAGGACCGCACCACCCTGGCCCACCGCCACTTCCCCCTGTCGCGATTTGAGAAGTGGCCGACCTTTGGCGGTCCGATGGAGCCCGGCAAAATCGACAACACCTTTCACACCTTCCATGCCGGCGGTCGCGACTATCTCATCCTGTGCTTCGAATTCGGCCCCCGCAATGAGGTGCTCGAATGGGCCAACCACGTGGTGGAACGACACCCCAACCACCGGACCATCGTCCTGACACACGCGTATCTGTATTCCGATTCGACCCGATACGACTGGCAGACCCGGAAAGACCAGCAGCACTGGAACCCCCACAACTACCCTATCGCCCATTCCGAAACCACCATCAACGACGGTCAGGAAATCTGGGATAAACTGGTCAAACGGCACCGCAACATGTTCATGACCATCAACGGCCACGTTCTCAACGACGGGCTTGGATTCCTCACCAGCCCCGGCAACCATGGCAATCCCGTCCATCAGATGCTCGTCAATTATCAGATGCTCCCGGTGGGCGGCGAGGCCTGGCTGCGAATCCTGAGATTTCCCCCCGACGCCAAGACCGTGGAAGTCGAGGATTACAGTCCGCTCTACGACAGATTCAACACCGCTCCGGACAACCGATTCACCATAACTCTCTGAAGGTCAGCTCCCGACAGGGCTGTCGGCACAGCACGGATGTCTTGTCGCTTGCGTCAAGGAGGTTGAGACCATGAAGGTAACTGTAGCGGGCCATGCGCTGGAACTGGTCGAAGGCGACATCACCGAGATGGACACCGACGCCATCGTCAACGCGGCCAACGCCCGCCTGATCCTGGGCGGTGGCGTCGCCGGCGCGATCGCCCGCAGAGGCGGCCCGGCCATCCAGGCCGAATGCGACCGCATTGGAGGCACGTTCGTCGGCGGCGCCGCGATCACCACCGGCGGGCGCCTCAAAGCCAGGCACGTGATTCATGCCGTTGGACCCCGCATGGGCGAGGGCAACGAGGACGAGAAGCTCGCCAACGCCACCGGCAACGCGCTGAAGCTGGCCGACGAAAACAGTCTCAAGAGCATCGCCTTTCCCGCCGTCAGCACCGGCATCTTCGGCTTTCCCATCCAGCGATGCGCCGAGATCATGCTGGCGACAACCCTTGACCATCTCAGGGGCCGGACCGGCCTTGAACGGGTCGTGTTCTGCCTGTACGGGCGGGACAGCTTCGACGTCTTCGCCGAGCAACTCAAGCGGGAGACGGTCTGATGAAGGCTGTTGTGCTGCCGCGGATTGCCCCCATCGAGGAAGCGCCGCTGATCGAGACGGACTTGCCGACTCCGGTCCCGGACGGTGACGAAGTCCTCGTGAAGGTCGCGGTCTGCGGCCTGTGCCACACGGACCTCGACGAAATCGAGGGCAGACTCATGCCGGCGGCGCTGCCGGTCGTCCCGGGCCATCAGGTCGTCGGCACGGTCGTCCAGCAGGGCCCGGCCGCGACCGTACACAAGATCGGGGCGCG
>JAAYBA010000007.1 GCA_012719085.1 Planctomycetota bacterium | reverse complement strand
TCCGGTCGGACGTGCAGAACAGCAAGGGGAACGCCCAGCCTTCCTCGTTGGACGACGCGGTGCCGACTGGGACGCCATCGACCCAATACGTTTCATAGGCCGGCGTGTATTCACTCGCCTTGTCATACGGGTGGGCCCAGACCCTGCCACCCTCGGGGAGTCGAAAGCCGGTCGCCTCGCTCAACACGACATGCCTTTCGTCGCTGCTCTCGGGAAACCGGTACCGAAACGCGACGCCGTCGTCATAGGCCCGGATGACCAGTTCCAGTTTCGCGTTGTCGGGACCGAAGAAAACGAGCGTCTGCTCCTTGGCATAGTTCCGGCACACCTTGCGCTTGCCGGTGAGCATCGTGTACGTCTCATTGACGAAGATGACGGGTCTGGCCTCGACGAACTTGAGTCCGTCCACGAAGACCCGGTCCTGGCGTTCGATTCCCAGGGGCGACAGCGGCAGCACGGTTCGGTCTTTGCACTGGACCTCGTAGTACAGCCGAATCTTACCCGCGGGATAGTCCGCCACAAGTCCCGGATCGGCCAGCCGAACCTCTATCGCCACATTCCCATCGGGGGAAGTCACCTTCCACGCGTCCTGTCCGTACGCTGCCTGCACTGCCGCCAGACACAGGATGCCCCCAAGAACCGGTATTGTCGTCGCGCGCGCCATAGCATGGCCTCCTTCAGTCAATCTGTGCGAAGATTCACGGTGTTCCGGCACGAAATCACGGACGACTCGCACCGCGGGGTAGGATATGCGATGGGGCCGCAATTGGCAAGCCGCCTGACGCGGCCACAGCTTGACCCAGCGCACAGATTTCCTCCGGATGGACCATTGACAGGCTCTGCCATGACACCGTATGCTGACGCGCATGAGTACGAGCGCAGACAACAAGGCCGGGGATGGATCGAACGCTGGCGGGCGGGAAATGATCGGTGGCATACTGGCGTCCGCACTGAACATGGAAGACGAGATCAGTTCAGGCGTCTACGAGGATTACTTGAACCGCCGCCACTGGCCCGACGAGCTTGAAGAGGCCACCTTTCTCAACATCCAGCGGCGTCTGACCGTGCTGATTGACGATACCAAGAAGCACAGGAAGATCCTCCTGGCGCTGGCGAGGGAATATGGCGAAAACAGATAGGCGAACAAAAGCCGACATCCTCCGCGAGTTCGAGACGATGAAGTCGTTCGAGCTGTCGGCCCGTGATCTGTACACGAAGATCGCCGCGGACCCCCACGTGGGCCCGCAGAAGATCAAGACCGCCTTCGCATCCCTGGCGGCCGACGAGCAACGTCACGCCGACCTGGCCCAGGAGATCATCAACATCGTCACCAATGCTCTGTGAGCGCAGACATCCGCCGGGTCTGATCCTGACCCTGGTCCTTGCCGCCGTCCTGCTGGCGGGCCGTTCGCGCGCAGAGACGCCCGTCTCAAGTGCCGATTTCCCCGGCGTGCTCTACCTGGTCGACTCCGACGCCAATGCACCGGGATTCATCGTTACTTCGGAAGACATGGCCTGTGCCGAGCCCAATCTCGTGGTGGTCACGCATGGGTGGTATGAACGGCAGGCTTGGCCGAGCTCGATGGCGACCGCTATCGCCAGGCGTGTGGATCGGCAGCAGTGGCAATGCGGCTGGTATGACTGGCGGGTTCAGGCGAGGAGGCTACGGCCGTCGCACGCCGCGAAGATGGGCCGCGAGGTGGCCGGACCATGGCTCGGGAACAAGATCGTGACCCTTTCGGAGAACTGGCGGCATGTGCACCTGATCGGCCACTCGGCCGGCGTCTGGGTCGTCAACGCCGCCGCCGAAACCATCGCACGCGAGACCACCGCCGAGATTCACATCACCTTTCTCGACGCCTACGTCCCCGATGGCTGGGACGAGAAGGCCCTGGGCCGGCTGGCGCAAACCAATCCGAACCGTTCTTGGGCCGACCATTACTTCACACGGGACCCGCTCAACCTCACTGAGAACGTGCTGACCGGCGCGCACAACGTGGATGTCACGGCCATCAATCCGGGCATCCGAGGGCATCTGTTTCCCTGGCACTGGTACCTGGCCACCATCGCGGGTCGCTATGCCACGGACGAGCGTTTCATCGATACGCCCGTCTTCTGCCGGGCCGACGGCATCACCTACGGCTTTCCCCGCTCCCTCGAGGCCGGCCCACCCCAATGGCAGGTCAGCCTCACCCTCCCGGCGGTCGACGTCCCGGTCCGCATCCGGCGTCAGGATACGCATCCGTAGGTCGTCATTGGTTCGCCTGGACCCGGAGAGGAGACGTGCGGACGAGATGCACTATCTTAGCAGGGCGGCGACGCGTTCGGGGTCTATCCGGGCCAGCAGTTTCAGGATGGCGTTGACCTCACCAATGACCGTGTCGCCGAAGTGGCCTGCAATCTCGGCGGCCATGAGCGGATCGAGATCGGGCTCAGGCTCTTCCTTCTGGGACGAACGGTGCTCCACGCAGGACTTCAACTGATCGAGTGTGCTGCTCTGGAGATCGACGAAGCCTGTCTCAGCGATCGTCTCGCTGAGGAATTCCCTGCACAGCGTCATGGCCCCGCGCATACCGGGTTTGTTTGGATTCTCGGCAGCAGGACTTGCTTCCGTAGTACCACCGCCTGCCTTGCTCAACAGTTGAAACGAAATGCCTATACTCCCAGCACCTTCAATCCCGTTCATTTCACTTTCTCCGCGAATTCGTGTGGTTGGTGGTGTTTCACAGAGGAAATGATCAGGGCGCCCTTCGATATCAAAAGTATAGAAATGCCAAACAGGAATCCAAACCGATTTCCAAGCTTTTTCCCAGGCCGCCTCCGCCAACTGCTCGTGCTGCCGAGCTATCGGCCAGGGCGTTTTGGCTTGTGTCTCGGCAACGCACTGCGGTTCGGCGCTTGTAATCTGGACGTGGGTTCCTATAATATTGAGTCTTGTCCGTTTCGCCGCTGCTGGGCCCAAGAGCCCACGCCCGCCGCAAACGGGCGCAACGGGTACCGGAACGGAAACACCTGGAGAGTGGAAAACATGGCAAAACTGGCGAAACTCGACGACATCGT
>JAAYBA010000479.1 GCA_012719085.1 Planctomycetota bacterium | reverse complement strand
GTCAGCGGCGGTCGGGGGTGGTGCCGCCGATGGGGTGGCCGAAGCCGATGTCGTCGATGTAAACCAGTCCGGCGCCGCCGGGGGCGGGATTGTCCCGGTCTCCGACGCCGAGATAAATTTTGTCGACTCCGGCGAGCCCCACACTACTGAACGCCGAATACGGGATGACCCATTCTTGCCAGGTGGCGGAGGTGAGGACGGCCGGATTCGAATGCGTTGCGACCGCGATCCGCCCGATCGTGTCCTCGATCGCGACGTAGAGCGAGCCGGGATCGTTGTCCGGATGTCCGCGCACGAACAGACGCAGCGCATCGGCCCCGTGCTCCATCCAGTTCTGCGCGGTCGCCATGGGCCGGACCGCCTCCGAATAGAACGGCGCGTCGCCGTTGTTGTAGGTGAAGGGCATCGACTGGCCGCCGCCGTGGACGATGGTCTGCTCGGCAAAGGGGGCCTCCATGTATCCGACGAGCGCGCCGGTGTTGTTGTCGTATCCGTCTCTCCAGATTTGATAGATGCGCCGTCCGGACTCGTCCGTGTAGCTCTCGAAGTCATCGATCACCGCATATTCGCGAGTGGTGAAGCTCCAGATCGCGCCCTGCCACAGGCTCGGGCTCCTGGCGTCGTTGCGTTCGTCGATCCGCCAGTAATAGGTCGTGCCGAACTCGAGCGAGCGGAGGGCATACTCGCTCGTGCTGACCGAACCAATCAGCGCCGCGCCGGTGGCCACCATCGGCGCGCTGTTGCTGAAGTGGACTTCGTGCATGGCCACCTCGCGACCCGCGCTCCAGCCCAGAACCAGTTCCACGTCGACCTCGGATTCACCGTCGGCCGGTCTGGGATGACGTGCCCGCGTGGGAATCTGGCCGAAGCGGACCTCGCTGAGGCCGTATTGATCGGCCGCGCCCCAGTTGCTGTGGACGATCAGCCGGACGTATCGGGCCGTGATGCCGCCCAGGGCAACGACGGTGTTGGCGACGTAGTCCGGCGCGCCCGTCGCCTGGGCCAGTTGGACGTCCTTCAAGGGGCTCCACGCGGCGCCGTCGGTGGAGTACTCGACGCTGACGTCCTTGAGTCCAAGCCCCACTTCGGACGGCTCGTTGTAGTTCCAGATGAGCATTTCGTGCAGCTTGCAGGCCACGTCGAACCGGTACTGAATCCAGAGAGGATCGGTCCCATTCGGGGCGGCCAACCACATGTCGGCCGGCGAGACGGAATGCTCGTCGTTCTCGTTGAGGCCCGAGCCGTTGACGGTATTGGCCGGCGTCTGGCCGTCGTTCGACACGCCGTTGGTGGTCGCGACGACCTTCTCGATCCAGGGGGCATGCGGCTCGACCGTGAAGTTCCAGACGTTGCCTTTGTAGATGACGGCGTCAAACGCATTGACCTCATCGACCCGCCAGTAGTAGGTCTGTCCGAGTTCCAGTTCGCTGTCGGGGACGTAGACCGCCCGGCTTCGCCCCTGCCCGACGAGCACGCCCCTCGGGCTGGTCCGGCTGGCGTCGTTGACGTCGGCGGCGACGGTGCCGAAGTACACATCGTGCGCCACGGCGAACGGCCCTTCCCGCCAGCTCAGGGTGATGTCACGCGGCACCCCGGTCGCCCCGTTCGGCGGCTGGGGCGACGAGCTGCAACCGACGTTGGCTCGCATGATCTGCCAGATCTCGACCTGGGTGACGGCGCGATCGTAGAGGCGCACCTCGTCGATGCGGCCGTCGTAGCCCGAGCCGATCAGAACGGGCAGTCCGTTGTCGCTGAACTGGCTGTTCGGGACGCCGTCGATGGTCTCGGCCCGCATCAGACCGTCGATGTAGATCTCGACGGACTCGCCCGGCCGATAGAGGCCGACGATGTGAACCCAACGATCCGTCGGCAACAGCGTGGTGTCATCGACACGGACGGACTGCGAGGGACTCGCCGCCACCCGAAATACCGCAATATGTCCATCGCCGGCGGCATCGGCCTCGATGCTCAGGTCCCATGCTTCGCTGTCGCCGCCTCCGCGCTTGCTGATGATGCACGCGTCGTTCTGGTGGGACCCGTTCAGAAAGACCCAGGCGGCGACGGTCATCGCGCCGGTGATCTGCAAATCGCTCGGGTCGCCGAGGTCCACACAGGCGTCCGCCTCTCCCGGAAAGCGCAGGGCCGCATTGGACAAGCCGTAGCGATCTGGAATCGCTTTGACGTCGCCGACAATCGTGCCGTGGTGGCCGTTGCCGCTTGCATCGACTGCGTCGCCGTCCAGTGGCCAATACCCCACCAGCCCCGCTTTCGCATCGGCGTGAACCGACGGCGACCACACGACAATCACAACGAGCATCGAGAACAGGATGAGAAACGCTCTGTTCGACATGTCCGCACCTCCATACGTATGCAGCGACCTTTGCGAGCAGGCCGTTCCATGCAGATCTGAGGAATCGACTCCACGACACACTACTGATGATATCATAAAATTGGGTTCGATTCCAGCGTTTCCGCCCCGTCCGTTCGCCGTTGTCCGTGCTGGGGCCGGTCGGAATCGGGACAGAAGGGTCGAAATCCGGGGCCGGGCAGGGTATGCTGTGGGGGCCGGGCCGAAGGTCGGGTCCGGCGGCGGCCGGCCGGGCCGCACCGACGTGGAGAGAAGGAAGGGATCGCGAAAGGAGTGGTGGCAAACAGATGAACCGTCGCGCGTTTTTGAAGGCGGCCGGAGCGGGCCTGTGCCTGGCCGGCGTGAGGGGCCCGCGTACGCTCGCCGATGTCGCCCCGAAGAAACCCAACATCGTGCTGGTCATGGCCGACGACCAGGGCTGGGGCGATATGGCCTACAACGGCCACCTGACGCTCAAGACGCCGAACTTCGACGAGATGGCCCGCGCCGCCCTGCGGTTCGACCGCTTCTATGCGGCGGCCCCGGTCTGCTCGCCCACGCGCGGCAGCGTGATGACGGGCCGGCACCCGAACCGATTCGGTTGCTTCAAGTGGGGCCATTCGCTGCGGCCGCAGGAGGTGACGATCGCCGAGGCGCTCCGCGTCGGCGGCTACACCACCGGGCATTTCGGCAAGTGGCACCTCGGCTCGGTGGTCAAGGGCAGCCCGGTCAACCCTGGCGCCAGCGGGTTCGACGAGTGGCTGTCGGCGCCGAACTTCTTCGACAACGATCCGATCCTCAGCCGGGAAGGCACCGCCGTTCAGATGCACGGCGAGAGCTCGATGGTCACGGCCGACGCCGCCATCGAGTTCATCCGCAAACACGCCGACTCGCCCTGGCCGTTTCTGGCGGTGGTGTGGTTCGGCTCGCCGCACCTGCCACACGAAGCCATCGAAGGAGACCGCGCGATCTACGACGACCTGGACGAGAAGCTCCAGCATTTCTACGGCGAGATCACCGGCATGGACCGCGCCTTCGGCAAGCTGCGAAATGAGTTGCGCACCCTTGGCATCCACCAGAACACCATCCTGTGGTATTGCAGCGACAACGGCGGCCTGCCAGGCGTCGGCGCCACCGGCGGTCGGGGCCACAAGGCGCAGATCTACGAAGGCGGCCTGCGCGTCCCGGCGATCCTCGAATGGCCTGTGGCGATCCCCAAGCCCCGCACGACCGATGTCCCCTGCAACACATCGGACATCTATCCCACCCTGCTGGAGATTGCGGGCGTCACGGTGGACAACCAGCCACCGCTGGACGGAATCAGTCTCGTCCCTCTGATCGAGGGCCGAATGACGTCGCGGCCGAGTCCGATGGGCTTCTGGGACCATCCCACACCCGGTGTAGGAACCCCGAGCAAGGAATGGATGGCAAGCCTGCTTCAAGCGCAGAAGGAAGGCAAGACCGTCGACGATGCGTCCCGGCTGCGACTGGACGCCGGAAAAATCGCCCAACAACATCCGGAAGACCGCTTCCCCGGCCACACCGCCTGGCTCCACTGGCCCTGGAAGCTGCATCGAATCGAGAAGGACGACCGCGTCACCTTCGAGCTGTACAACCTTGCCCGCGATCCGCAGGAGAGCGATGACCTTCTCGAACGAGACCCCGAACTGGCAGCGGCCATGAAGACACGGCTTGAAGCATGGCTGGCATCCGTCGTGCGGAGCCTCAACGGCGCCGACTACCGATAACCTGGCTGAGGGTCGGCACGTGGATCGCATCGCGCGAAGAGGTCGGCTCCGCTACGTCACTGCGATCGCTGTGACCGTTGCAGCGGGTCTGCTGTCTCGCTCATCCGTCGCGAACCATCTGCCCTGGCTTCTACGGACGTACGCAGGCGATACGCTTTGGGCCCTGGCGGTCTTCCTGACCCTTGGCGTGCTCTTCCCACGGGCCGGCACGCTGCGACTGGCCTTGGGCGCCGCGATCCTCTCCTATGGCGTCGAGATCAGCCAACTCTATCAGGCGCCGTGGCTCAATGGGATCCGGCACACGACCGGCGGGGCCCTGCTGCTCGGTTTCGGGTTCCGATGGAGCGATCTGGTCTGTTACAGTCTTGGTATCCTGCTCGGCGTCGCGGCCGAATACGCGGGTCTCCGTCCGGCGCCAAGGGGCGCCGACCCTGCTATGCAGCGGCCGTAGCCTGCCGGCAGTCGCAGACCAACGGAAAAAAAATACAGCCAAGGGCGCGGCAAGGAAGTGAAGTCCGGTAGAAGTATCCGCAAACCCTTGGCTTTGTGATGGCGTCCGTGAGGCCCGAATGTGGATGGAAAAATCCGTTCCAGCGAGAAATTCCGTCGCATCCGTCCGTCGGCCCGGCGGACGCCGACGTCGTCAGCAAGCCCCTCAAAGGCGGACAACACCCCAAAAAACCGCGTTCCTGTGCCCTGAAACAGGGCTCATGACATCCGGCAGCGGCCAAATCGGCTGAAGTCACACACCCATCG
>JAAYBA010000478.1 GCA_012719085.1 Planctomycetota bacterium | reverse complement strand
TCGTCACGTAGTGCAGCCGACAGTACAGGACTCATGTTGCCAGGGAGGAATCAAGGCATGTCCAGACACCGCTACATCCTCATTGCGATCCTCGCTCTTGTCGTTTGGCCTGGGAACGCCACGATCCGCGCGGCCGTCTGGCCCAGCGGGCGGGAGGTGGCGCCGTTGCAGGCGCGGCCTTTCGACCTGCGCGACGTCAAGTTGCTCGACGGGCCATTTCGCGAGGCGATGGAGCGCAACCAAAGGTATCTGCACGATCTGGAGTCGGACCGCCTGCTGTGGTACTTCCGCAAGACGGCGGGCCTGGCGACGCCGGGCGAACCCATGGGGGGCTGGGAAAGGACGGAGCTGCGCGGGCACACGATGGGCCACTACCTCTCCGCTTGTGCGCTGATGGTCGCCTCCACCGGCGACGAGAAGCTCAAGGCCAAGGCCGACGCCATCGTCGCCGAACTGGCCCGATGCCAGAAGGCCCTCGGTTCGGGCTACCTCAGCGCCTATCCCGAAGAGCAGATCGACCGCGTGATCGCGCTGAAGCAGGTCTGGGCGCCGTGGTACACCCTGCACAAGATCTACGCCGGGCTGATCGACATGTCCGTCTACTGCGACAACGCCCAGGCGCTGGAGATTGCCGAGGGCATGGCGCGTTGGGCCAAAGGGCGACTCGATCCGCTCGACCGCGCCGCCATGCAGGAGATGCTCAACCACACCGAGCAGGGCGGCATGAACGAGACCTTGGCCAACCTCTACGGTGTGACGGGCGAGAGGGCCTGGCTGGAACTGGCCGAGCGGTTCAATGCCGATGCGTACAACGATCCGCTGGTCCTGCATCGCGATGAGCTGAAGGGCCTGCACGTCAATTCGTTCATCCCCAACGTGATCGGGACGGCCCGTCAGTACGAGCTGACCGGCAACCCGACGAACCGACGCATCGCCGAGTTCTTCTGGCGCAGCGTCGTCCACGGGCGGACCTACTGCACCGGCGGCACCTCCATCAGCGAGCACTGGCGCAGCGATCCCTATCACCTCGCCGACCAGCTCGGCGCGCACACGCAGGAGACCTGCTGCACGTACAACATGCTCAAACTGACGCGACACCTGTTCGCCTGGGAGCCGGATGCGGCGTACATGGATTACTACGAGCGGAGCCTGATCAATTCGATCCTGGCCACGCAGGACCCGGATACCGGCATGATGATGTACTTCGTGACGCTGGCTTCCGGGTGCTGGAAGTACTTCAACACGCCGCGAGACTCGTTCTGGTGCTGCACGGGCTCGGGGCTGGAGAACCACGCCAAGTACGCCGAGACGATCTACTTCCACAACGATAGAACGCTCTGGGTGAACCTGTTCATCGCCAGTGAGTTGAACTGGAAGGGCAAAGGCGTCACGGTCCGGCAGCAGACGAGCTTTCCCGAAATCTCCGCGACGAAAGTGACCATCGAAGCATCGCAGCCGGTCGAATTCGATCTGCGTCTGCGCGTGCCCGAGTGGGCCACGCAGGGTGTGACGCTCAAGATCGACGGGCAGCCTCAGGCGGTAACGGCCCAGGGCGGCTCGTTTCTGTCGATCCGATGCACCTGGCGAAGCAAGACGGAAGTGGAAATGACGATGCCGATGGGCCTGTGGCTCTGCCCGATGCCCGACGATCCGAATCTGGCGGCGGTGATGTATGGCCCGCTGGTTCTGGCCGGCGCGATGGGCGAAGCCCCGCAAGACCTGATCTACACGATGAACAACTGGTTTCAGTTCCCCGAAGATCGTATCGTCGAGGTGCCCGTACTGGTCACAGCGCAGCGCGACCCGCAGACATGGATGCGCCCGGTTGAGGGTCGGCCTCTGACATTCCGCACGAACGGTGTGGGCCGGCCGAACGACGTGACGCTGGTGCCGTACCATCGACTGTTCGACCAGCACTACGCCGTCTATTGGCGGCTGACGGACGAGGCCGGCTGGCAGCGGATTCAGGCCGAACGCAAGGCCCGCGAAGAGGCCAAGGCTCGTGAGGCGGCGCGCCAGGCCGCATTGGATGTGCGGAAGATCGACGCCGTCAGAATCGGCGTCGGCCAATCGGAGCAGGCGCACCAGATGAAGGGCGAGAACACGCGGACCGGAACGCACGACGGTCGCCGCTGGCGCGACGCGGAAGGCGGCTGGTTCGAGTATCGACTGAGAGTCCTGCCCGATCGGCCGGTGACGCTGCACTGCACGTATTGGGGCAGCGACGGCGGGCGCGTCTTCGATATCCTCGTCGACGGCACGAAGATCGCCACGCAGAAACTCGCCCAGAACAAGCCGGGCGAGTTGTTCGATGTCGAATACGCCATCGACGCCTCGCTGATCGAAGGCAAGGAATCCGTGGTGGTCCGCTTCTCTGCCCATCCGGGCAGCACCGCCGGTGGCCTCTTTGGTTGCGCCACGCTCAGGCCGAAGCCGTGATGTCTGGTCGCGCCTGGGTTCTCTGAGAAAGGGCGAATCATGATTCGCCCCTACGGGGCCTCGGCGGTGATCACGCCGAGTTCGGCGACGGACGTCCACGGGTGGCCGTCGACGGCGGAGAGGCCGACGAAGCGGACGAACTGTCCCTGGGCCGGGCGCTCGAATCGCACGGTCTGCTCGACGGGATTGTTCTTGATGTTGCCGAACGAGCCTCTGGCAGCCGGACGCCGCCACTGCGTGCCATCGCGCGAGACGTAGAATTCATAGTCCACGACGGTCCCGTTGCTCTGGCCGTCCTGGCGGGGCAGATAGGTGAAGCCCGTCAGCATGTATGTCTTGCCCAGGTCGATCACGATCTCGTGCGGATGGCCCGGCGAGTCGCCCGACCACTGGGTGTGCCAGATCGTGCTGCGGTCGCCGTCGATGGCGTTGGCAGCCGTTTCGTTGGGCGGCTGCTCGCTCGATGCGCGAACGACCTTCCAGCCGGCCCGGGCGATGTCGAACGTCGCGGTCACAACGCGTCCGGTCGTTTCGCCAGCCGGGTCGATGGCAACGGCCTTGATCGTGCCACCAAGCGGCAGAGGGATCGGGCTGGCGTAGATCGGCGAGTCATTGGTCGGCGTGCCCCCGTCGGTTGTATAACGGATGATCGGGCCGGCCGGGTCGCAGTAGATTGTGACGTTGCCCTGGCTGTCGCGGCTGAACTTTGGATCGCTCAGGCGGACCGGCTCGAAATAGACGCCGACGTTGCTGATCGTCGGGCAGATGCGGCTGTCCAGCACCCGGATGCGAACCTTGTCGCTGGTCACCGTCTGCGTGCGGCTGATCCGCTTGTATCCGACCGTCTGTCCGTCGGCGATCTGTTGCCAGCGCCCATCCACCATCGCATCGACCGCAAACCTCGCAATGCGCTGGCCGAAGTCCTGAATCTGCTCCTGGAACATGACGCGGTTGAAGGTCTTCTCGCCCGCCAGCGTCACAACCAACTCCGCCTGGGTCGTCCCTTCCGGCGGCATCCAGCACGTATCGAAATCGCCGTCGACGGCTTTCGACGCCTCGAAACCGACGCCGCGCGTCGCCGAGGCGGCGGCCGTCGCGCCCTTGGCCAGATCGGCGGCGAACGTCTGACGGAGGATCTGGCCGACTTCTTCGAGCACCTTGCTGTCTCGCTCGGGAAAGAGCCCATCGCGGTTGGGCGGGATGTTCAGCAGAAACACCGTATTGCCACCCACCGACCGATACCAGATGTCCAGAATCTCTTCGGTGCCCTTGACGAATTGCTGTTCGTCACGCCAGAACCAGCCGTGACGGATCGATGTGTTGGTCTCGGCCGGGTACCAGTGCAGCCAGCCGCCTTTGCCCGCCATCCGGGCGAGCCGGGCGGCGCTGCCCAGGTCGGTGTCGGTCATGTCGGGCCAGTCGAACTCGTCCGGCGAAACCGGCAGCGGGACCACGCTCCATTCGGCCTGACGCGTGCCGCCGCCTTCGTTGCCGCACCAACGGACGTCGGGACCCTTGCCGAAGATCACGGCCTCGGGCGCCAGCGTGCGAATCAGCTTGTACCATTGCGGGTGCGTGTAGGTCTGGCCGCCTTTGCGCTTGGGGTGGGCGCCGTCGAACCAGACCTCGTGGATCGGCCCGTACTCGGTCAGCAGCTCGAAGAGCTGGTTCATGAAGTACTCGTTGTAGTCGTCGGCGCGGAAGGTGAACGTCCGCTTGTCCTTGAAAGGCCGGCCTTCGACCGGGCGCGGGATCGTTCGCTCGCTGTACTGGCTCAGGTTGCCGTAGAGGCCGTCGGCACTCTCGATCTGATACAGATCGGCAGGCGACAAATACACGCCCACCTTCAGCCCATATTTTTCGCACGAGGTCACCATGTCTCGTAGCACGTCGCCCTTACCGTCGCGCCAGGGACTCGACGCGACGGAGTGGTCGGTATAGCGCGTCTGCCAGAGGCAGAAGCCGTCGTGGTGTTTGACGGTGAGGATGACCTGCGTCATGCCGGCTGCTTTCATCATCCGGCACCACTGGTCCGTATCCAGCTTCGTCGGATTGAAAATCTTCGGGTCTTCAGTGCCCGTGCCCCACTCGCGGGCGGTGAACGTGTT
This sequence comes from Planctomycetota bacterium, assembly GCA_012719085.1. GTDB lineage: Bacteria > Planctomycetota > Phycisphaerae > Sedimentisphaerales > Anaerobacaceae > Anaerobaca. The sequence goes on along the minus strand of JAAYBA010000478.1, from coordinate 30,395 downwards.
GACGCCGAAGTGGACGAAGCAGATGTACTCGCACCGCTGCCATTCGAGCTGCGGCCGCGAGGGGACCACCCGGCCGGCCTTCTCGACGATCTGCTGGGGTGTGTCCGTCGGCGAAACCGCCACGGAATTGCGATAGACCTCATCCGCCCATGCAGCCTGCGCCACGATCAGGACCGCCCCACAGGCCAGCAACGCCACCAAGTGCGATCGATTCAAACCCAATGCTTTCATATGTCTTCCTTTCTGACAGTGTGTCGTGCGTCCACCATTGTAAGCCCAAGGCGCCGCCCGGCCAACCCCAAGTACAACGTGTGATGCGGTGGTCGACGCCGGCGTCGCCCGTTGCAGGGGCGAGAAAAAGAGCCTTGTACTCTGGGGTGGCGGGGGTGATAATGGGACGACAATGGAGCCGTCGGCGGTTTTGGGCCGGCGGGAAAGGGGCATCCCGACAGGCGTCGGGATGGTTGGAATATGGCAAGCACAAAAGAAGTAGGAGAAGACCCGCCATGAGCGAAGCCACGAGCAACACCACATCGCGTCGCGAATTTCTGAAGAACACGGGCCGGATCGCTGCGGCCTCGGCCCTGGCGACGGGCATCAGTTCGAGCCTGTACGCCGGGAGCGACAACACGATCCGTCTGGCCCTGGTCGGTTGCGGTGGACGCGGCTCGGGTGCGGCCGTCGACGCCATGAACGTCCGCAATCAGGGCCCCATCAAGCTCGTGGCCATGGCCGACGCCTTCGAGGATCGGCTGACCAGCAGCTACAAGAACCTCAAAGCCAGCCATGCCAACCAGGTGGACGTGCCGGACGACCGCAAGTTCGTCGGCTTCGATGCCTACAAGAAGGCGATGGACTGCCTGCGTCCGGGCGACGTGGCAATCTTCGGGACGCCGCCGGCCTTCCGCTGGGTGCACTTCGACTACGCCGTCCAGAAGGGTCTCCACGTCTTCATGGAGAAGCCCGTCACGGTGGACGGCCCGACCACCAAACGGATGATCGAGCTGTCGAAGAAGGCCGACGCCAAGAACCTTAAGGTTGGCGTCGGTCTGATGTCGCGTCACAGCCGGGCGCTGCAGGAACTGGCCAATCGCGTCCACGACGGCGAGATCGGTGACATCATCCTGATGCGCGGCTACCGCATGCACGGGCCGGTGGGCTTCTTCGCCTCGCCGCCCAAGCCGGATAACATCAGCGACCTGCTCTATCAGGTGCGACGGTTCCACAGCTTCATCTGGGCCAGCGGTGGCAACTACAGTGACTTCTACATCCACGTGATCGACCATCTGTGCTGGATGAAGGGCTCCTGGCCGGTCAAGGTCCAGGCCCTCGGCGGTCGCCATTACAAGGAGAGTCCCGAGGGCGTCCGATACGTGGACCAGAATTTCGACACCTACGCGGTCGAGTACACCTTTGCCGACGGCACCAAGATGGACTTCGACGGTCGCTGCATGGACGGCGCGACGCAGATCTACTCGAGCTACCTGCACGGCACGAAGGGCTCGGCGATCGCCTCCAAGAGCGGCGACTGCGGGCTGCCGTCGAGCACGTACCGGAGCCAGTCGCCCGACGACGACAAGCTGATCTGGCAATCGAGGATTCCAAGGGCGCAGCAGAATCCGTATCAGAACGAGTGGGACGATCTGATCGACGCGATCCGCAAGGACAAGCCTTACAACGAGGCCGAGCGTGGCGCGATCGGCAGCATGGTCACGTCGATGGGTCGTATGGCCGCCCACACCGGCGTGGAGATCACCTACGATCAGATGCTTAACTGCCCGCACGAGATGGCGCCGGGTCTGGACAAGCTGACGTGGGATTCGCCGGCCCCAGTGAAGTCCGATGCACAGGGGCGGTATCCTGTCCCACAGCCGGGTATCGTCACCGACCGCGAATACGCATAGGCAAGGATGGTCTCAATCGGGTGGCAGCCTCAAGGCGCAATGAAATGGAGCCTTGGGGATGGTTCGCACGAAGAAGCCATCCCCAAGCTTCGCTTGAGGCTGCCACCCGCCAACGCGCTCGATCAGGGCACTGGAGGAGGTTAATGGGGTGGTCCGCCGCATTATGTCGGCATTTCCACGAGACGACCGCAGTACAAGCCGTAACGCACCAGTGAAGTAGGAGAAGATCCACTATGAGTCAAACCGCAAACGAACAGACATCGCGCCGTGAATTTCTGAAGAACACCGGTCGAATCGCCGCGGCCTCGACACTGGTCGGCGGGCTCGGTTCGAGCCTGTACGCGGCCGGAAGCGATACGATCCACGTGGCCCTGATCGGTTGCGGTGGTCGCGGCACCGGTGCCGCCCAGAATGCCCTCTCGGTCCCGAACGGGCGGACCAAGCTCGTCGCCCTGGCCGACGTGTTCGCCGACCGCGTGGACCGTAGCTTCAAGGGCCTGCAGGGCGGCCACGCCGCTCAGATGGATGTGCCCGACGACCGCAAGTTCGTCGGTTTCGACGCCTACAAGAAGGCGATGGATTGCCTGCGTCCGGGTGACGTGGCGATCTCGGCGACCCCGCCGGCCTTCCGCTGGGTGCATCTGACCTACGCCATACAGAAGGGCGTCCACCTCTTCATGGAAAAACCCGTCACTGTTGACGGTCCGACCACCAAGCGGATGCTCGCGCTGGCCAAAGAGGCTGACAAGAAGAACCTCAAGGTCGGTGTGGGCCTCATGGTCCGTCACTGTCGAGGCCGCCAGGAATTGAAGAAGCGGATCGACGCCGGCGAGATCGGCGAGATCCACACGATTCGGGCCTACCGCATGGGCGGGCGGGCGGCCACCCTCGGCCCCAATACGAGCAATCTCAGCGATCTGCTCTACCAGATTCGCCGGTTCCACAGCTTCCTCTGGTCCAGCGGGGGGCTTTACAGCGACTATTACATTCACCAGATCGACGAGTGTTCGTGGATGAAGGGCGCCTGGCCGGTCGAGGCCCGCGCCATCGGCGCTCGTCACTACCGCGGGAACTCCGTCGATCAGAACCTCGACAACTACTCGGTCGAATACACCTTTGCCGACGGGACGAAGTTCTTCTACGGCGGCCGTCACATGGACGGCTGCGAGAACGCGTTCAACAGCTTCGTGCATGGCACCAAGGGCTCGGGGGTCGTCTCGACTTCAAGTCATACGCCCGGCCGTGTACGAACGTACCGCGATCAGAAGATGGCTCGCGAGAACCTGATCTGGAACTTCCCGCAGCCTGAGCCGAGCCCCTATCAGCTCGAATGGGACGATCTGATTGACGCCATTCGAAACGACAAGCCCTACAACGAGACCGAGCGCGGCGCGATCGCCAGCATGGTGACGTCGATGGGACGTATGGCCGCCCACACAGGCAACGTCATCACATACGATCAGATGCTCAACTGCCCGCACGAGTTTGCTCCGAACGTGGACAAGTTCACGATGGACTCGCCGGCGCCGCTCAAGGCGGACTCGGAAGGGAAGTATCCGGTGCCGCAACCGGGCATTCTGAAAGACCGCGAGTATCAGGAGTTTGCGTAGTTCCCCAGCTTCATTACCGATTTGCCGCCGGCCTCGAATCGTCCGAGGTCGGCGGCGTTCTTCTTGCACGCCACAGACCTCCAGTGAAAGGGAGGCACCATGAACAGCCCGATGCAATCGCACGGTTTGACGTCGTCGCAGACAGAAGGCCAGCGGTCCTCCCGTCGGCAGTTTCTGGCCGAGAGCTCGCGGGTCGTCGCGGGCTCGGTGTTGGGCGGCGTTGCTCTGTCGCGGGCCTATGCGGGCGAGGACAACACGATCCGGCTGGCTCTGGTCGGCTGCGGCGGACGCGGCAGCGGGGCGGTGGCCAATGCTCTCAGTTCGCAGACCGGCCCGACGAAGCTCGTCGCAATGGCCGATGTGTTCGAAGACCGCTTGACGCGGTCGCACAAGGCCCTGCGTGAGCAGTTCGGCGAGCGGGTCGATGTGCCCGAGGACAGGCGTTTCGTTGGCTTCGACGCCTACCGTAAGGCGATCGATTGCCTGCGGCCCGGCGACGTAATGATCCAGGCGACGCATGCGGCTTTCCGTCCGACGCACTTGGCCTATGCCGTCGATAAGGGGGTCAACGCGTTTATCGAGAAGTCCTTCGCTCCCGACCCCGGCGGCACACACGAGATTCTTCGCCTGGGGACCGAGGCCGCGAAGAAGAACCTCAAGATCGGTTGCGGGCTGATGTGCCGTCATTCCTCGGCGCGGCAGGCTCTGATCGAGAAGATTCGCGACGGTGCGATGGGCGAGATCACGTTGATCCGCGCCTACCGGATGGACCCGGGCGCCCGGCTGGGCCCGTTCAAGGGAGGCGAAAACGAACTGCTCTGGCAGCTTCGACGTCCGTACTTCTTCCTGTGGACCTCGTCGGCGTGGTTCATCGAGATGATGATTCACCAAGTGGACGAGTGCTGCTGGATCAAGGATGCCTGGCCGGTCTCGGCCGAGGGGCTGGGTGGGTGCGAGCCGCGAAGCGACGATTGCAGCCAGAACGTGCACAGCTACGCCATTGAGTACACTTTCCCCGATGGGATCAAGGCGTTCGTCAACAGCCGCAACCAGCAAAACTGCCGCAACGAGTTCGCCACCTTCGCGCACGGAACCCGCTGTGCCGCCCAGTTCTCCGGCAATGTGCACGCTCCGACGGTGCAGATCTACAAGGACCAGCGGATCGCCCGCGACAACATCGCCTGGCGACCGGAAAACGAGAAGGTCAGCCCGTACCAGGCCGAATGGGATGCGTTGCTCGACGCGATCCGCCGGGACAAGCCGCACAATGAGGTCAAGCGGGCTGCCTACACCAATCTCGCCTCCATTATGGGACGGGCCGCCATCCATACGGGCCAGATCGTCACCTGGGACCAGATGATGGCGTCGAATTTCAGGTTCTGTCAGGATGTTAACTTCACCCTCGACAGCCCCGCGCCGGTGCAGGCCGACGCCGAAGGCCGTTATCCCGTCCCGATCCCCGGCCAGTGGTCGGAAATCTGACGGGAGGACCCCCTTTACCGTGTCGTGCCGGGAGGCACGGCCTATGGCTGCGACTTGAATTTGGGCGACTCAGGGAGTATCATAACCGGCTCAGGCGCAATCTACAGGAAACCTTGATTCGATGCAGAAACCCGGGTCCATGACAGGCAGATCGAACGAAGGAGACATGATGGCACGCTCGAATGAATCCGACAGGAGTTTGGGCACCACGCGGCGTGATTTCCTCAAGGCCTCGACCGTCGTGACTTCAGCAGCGGTCGCCGGGACGCTTGGGGCACGGGTCTTTGCCGGCGGCAGCGACATCCTCCGGGTGGGGATGGTGGGCTGTGGCGGCCGTTGTGCCGGTGCGGCGGCCGAGGCGCTGACGGCCGATCCCGGGGCGCGCCTCGTCGCCATGTGCGACATCTTCATGGACCGCGTCAAGGACAAGCGTCGCATCCTGAAGGAACAGAGGGGCGATCAGGTTCTCGTCGACGACGACCACTGTTTCGTCGGCTTCAACGGCTACAAGCACGTGATCGAATCGTCCGACGTCGTGCTTATCGCTAATGCCGCCAAGTTCCATCCGCTTCAGGCCATGACGGCGGTCAAGGCGGGCAAGCACGTGTTTGTCGAGAAGCCCCACGGGATTGACCCGGCCGGCGTCAGACTCATGGCCGCGGCGGCGAAGCTGGCCAAGGAGAAGGGCCTCTGCTTCGTCTCGGGTTTGCACAGCCGTTATGACACCCGCTACGCCGAGACGGTCCAGCGGATTCACGACGGCGCGATCGGCGAGGTGATCTCCATCGAGGAGAACTTCCTTCGCGGTCCGTATGGCATCATCGACCGCAAGCCGGGCCTGACGGAACTCCAGTGGCAGTGCAGCACGCAGTATCATTTCCGCTGGCTCTCCGGCGACGATGTGCCACAGTCGCTCGTGCACAATCTGGATCGCTCCCGCTGGGTCCTGCACGAGGAGAACCCCATCAAGTGCCACGGCCTGGGCGGGCGGTCCTCGATGACCGACCCGATCTACGGCGACGTGTTCGACCACCATTCGGTGATCTACGAGTTCGCCAGCGGCGTGCGCATCTATGCCTTCTGCCGCACCACGACCGGCTGCCACAACGACTCGTCCAGCGTCGTGCTCGGCAGCAAAGGCAAGGCCGACATCACGAACTACCGCATCTGGGGCGAGACGAACTGGCGGTCGACGGCCCGTTGCAACCCCTATCAGAGGGAGCACGATGTGCTCTTCGCCGCCATCCGCTCGGGCAATCCCATCAACAACGGCGACTACATGGTCCCCAGCACGATGACCACGGTCATGGGGCAGATCTCCTGCTACACGGGCAAGGAGGTGACGTGGGGCCAGATCAATCAATCGGATTTCTACTACCCGCCTCGGCCGGAAGACTGTCGCGACGACATGGACCCACCGAGCCGGGTAGGGCCCGACGGCAGCTATCCGGTGCCCAAGCCGGGCTTTACACAAATGATATAGGTGTCGGGCACCGCTGAGGCCCGTCTGAGGCAACGATCTTTTTTCGAAACGCTCTTAAGGAGACGAAGGTGAACATCAGTAAGAGGCAAATGCGCAGCGGCGAACTGGCGATCTGTATCGTGGCGATGCTCTTTGGCAGCGCCATGGCGGCCGAAGACAAACTCCCGAAGAAGTATACCGAGACGATTACGAGCAAGACCGGCGCCAAGCTCTCGCTCGACATGGTCCTGATCCCCGGCGGCAGCTTCACGATGGGCAGCCCGGCGAGCGAAGCCGGTCGCAATGATGACGAGGGGCCGCATCGCAAGGTCAGCCTCGATGCGTTCTATCTGTGTACCACCGAGACGACACTCGAGTTGTTCATGGCCTATTACCAGGAAACCGGCACGGCCAAAAAGGAGTTCGTCGAGGTCCAGGAGGCCCAGAAGAACGCCGAAGCTCCCACCGGCGGCGTCGACACGATCACCGGGCCGACGCCGGTCTACGGCGACATGACGATGGGTTACAGCGTCAAGCATCCGGCGATGGGCATGAGTTGGCATAACGCGACCGTCTTCTGCCAGTGGCTTTCGCAGAAGACCGGCAAGATGTACCGTCTGCCCACCGAAGCCGAGTGGGAATACGCCGCCCGGGCCGGGACGGACTCCGTATTCGGTTTCGGCGACGACCCCGAGAAGTTGGGCGACTATGCCTGGTACGAGGACAACGCCGACTTCGGGCCCAGTGCGGTCGCCACGAAGAAGCCCAACAGCTGGGGCCTCTACGATATGTCGGGCAACGTACGCGAGTGGGTCCACGACTTCTACCAGCCCAACGGCTATGCCAACGCCGCGACGAAGAACCCGAAGGGTCCCGAAGAGGGCACGGTGCACGTCGCACGCGGGGGGTTCTACGAGAGCCCGGTTGCGGAACTGCGTTGTGCGGCTCGGGCGTTCGAGGAGCCCTGGTGGCGCATGAACGATCCGCAGATTCCCAAGAGCAAATGGTGGCTGCCCCAGATCGACTTCATCGGCTTCCGCGTCGCCTGTTCGGTGCCGAAGGACTGAAGACCATGACGTATCGCGTGGGATGGATTCCGCTGTCGCTTCTGTTGTTGGCGAGTGGGTGTGCCTCGCTTGGGTCGAAGGCGGTCGAGCAGTGGTCGCCGCAGGAGGCCAACGCTTGGTACGCCGAGATGCCCTGGCTGGTGGGCTGCAACTTCTCGCCCAGCACCGCCGTCAACCAGCTCGAAATGTGGCAGCGTGAGACGTTCGACCCGGCCACCATCGACAGAGAGCTGGCCTGGGCCTCGAAGCTCGGCTTCAACAGCGTTCGTGTCTATCTTCACCATCTGCTCTGGGAGCAGCATGCCCGCGGTCTGCTCCATCGCATGGAGCGGTTTCTCGACATCGCCGACCGACACGGGATCGGTGTGATGTTCGTTCTGCTCGACGGCTGCTGGGACCCGTATCCCCAGCTCGGGCCGCAGCCCGAGCCGATCGCGCACATCCACAACTCCGGCTGGCTCCAGAGTCCCGGCGTCGAGATCCTCCGCGACCCGGCCCGGCACGACGAGCTGGAGGACTATATCAAAGGCGTCGTCGGCCACTTTCGAAAAGACCGTCGCGTCCATGCGTGGGATATTTTCAACGAGCCCGACAACCGGAACGATCCGGCCTACGTGCAGTTCGAGCCCGAAAACAAGGCCGCGCTGTCGCTGATGCTCCTGGAGAAGGCGTTTGCCTGGGCCCGCCAAGCCGGTCCCACCCAGCCGATCACCGCCGGCGTGTGGGCGGGCGACTGGTCCGATGACGCGAAGCTCTCCGAGATCAATCGGTTCCTGCTGGAACAGTCGGACATCATCACGTTCCACTGCTACGGGAATCTGGACGAAATGAAACGTCGCGTCGAATCGCTGAGACGCTACGGCCGGCCGATCCTCTGCACCGAATACATGGCCCGCCCCGCCGGCAGCACGTTCGCCGATATCCTGCCGTACCTCAAACAGCAGCGGATCGGCGCCTACAACTGGGGCTTTGTCGCCGGCAAGACGCAGACCATCTACCCGTGGGACTCCTGGACGAAATCGTACAAGGCCGAGCCCGATGTCTGGTTCCACGATATCCTTCGCCCCGACGGCACGCCGTATGACGTACAGGAAGTGACATTGATCCGGCGCCTGACGGGCCGATAGGAAGCACGCTGCGGAAATGCAAAGATCAAACGGCACAATGCAAAACTGAGGAAGTCATCACCGCGTTGCGGCGATTCCGCCATTTTGATCTTTGCTTTTTGATTTTTGCATCTGCCTGCCACACGATCCGAAATGAGGAGAACTGGACCATGGGAACCATCCAACAAGGTGTCAGGCAGGTCGTTGACAACTGTCTTCGGATCAAGCCGGGCGAACGCGTGGTCGTCATCACCGACCACCAGACGAACGAGATTGGGGAGGCGCTGCGCGTTGCGGCCGAGAAGATTGCCGGCGACGTTCAGTTCTTCTTGATGGAAGACCTCGGGGCTCGGCCCGTTGCCTTCCCCGTCGCTATAGGTGAAGCCCTCCAGGCTGCGGACGTCAGTATCTATGCCGCCCAAGGCGCCGAAGGCGAACTGCAAACCTTCCGAAGGCCTATGCTCCAGGCGATCGATGCGAATCCGAAGCTGCGTCACGCGCACATGATCGGCATCACGCCGCAGATCATGACCGACGGCATGTGCAGCGACTACGCCGAGATCCAGAGGGTCAGCAAATGGGTCTATGAGAGCGTCAGAGACGCCGAAGCGATTCGGGTTGTGACCGCCCAAGGATGCGATTTCACCGCCCGATTCAGTCCCGACCTGAAGTGGCTCATCAGTGATGGTGACATTCAACCTGGTCGCTGGAAGAATCTGCCTGACGGCGAGGTGTTCACGGCGCCGGCGAAGGTGGACGGCCACATCGTGATCGACGGCTGCCTGGGCGATTACTTCACCGAGCGGTATGCGTCGCTGGCGGATACGCCTGTGATCGTGGATGTCCGTGAGGGCCGAGCACTCCGCGAGAGCCTGGACTGCGACAACGCGCAACTCCGCCGGGAACTGGCGGCGTACGTGTTCGAGACCGATGAGAACAGCGATCGTGTGGGCGAGTTTGCTATCGGCACCAATATCGGCCTGACCAAGCTGATCTATAACCTTCTCCAGGATGAGAAGTTCCCTGGCGTGCACATTGCCTTCGGCAGTCCTTACCCCACCAAGACGGGCGCCACCTGGGACAGTGTCGCGCACGTCGATGGCGTCATCATCGCTCCGAGCATCTACGTGGACGGCCGGACCCTCATGGACGAAGGCCGATTTTGCTTCGATTGAACGGAAGGAGGACATGGCATGTTGATTCGGTATGTGAAAACTCTTGTGGCATTTCCCATTCTACTGCTTGTCCTCTCGGTGTCCTCGGCCGGCGAAGAAGCCGGGCTCAGATTCCAGAGCGGCGAGAACGGCGAATACCGATTCGACACGGGCGTCCTTCGTGGCGTACTCCAGCCGAGCGGGAAGGCTCAGGGCCTGGCATCCGTCGTGCACGTTCCATCGGGGATCCGTCTGGACCAGGGCGCGGGCATCTTCAGCTACTATCGGGTCCTGGCAACGAACAAACGATACGGTGCGATGGCGTGGGACTGGCCGAGCACGTCGAAGCTGTTGCCCGACGGCGCGGTCGAAGTCTCCCGGCCCGCCGCGCCCGATCGGCCTTTCGAACTGATCGCCGTCTATCGCTGGGCCGGGCCGGCGACCCTCGATCTGGAGACGACGGTGAAGGCCTGTGAAGATCTGGACGATTTCGAGGTCTTCCTCGCCTCGTATTTCCATGAAGCCTTGCCCTCTCCTTACGTCTACGTTGCCGCCGATCCGGACGCCGAGGGCAAGCCCGGCTTCATGCTTGCCGTCAAGTCGCGGGGCGACTGGCAGATGTCTCCAAGAGACGACGGTGTCCTGGGGATGATCCGCGACGGACGTTGGCGCAAGGAGCCCTATCCGGTGAATTGGGTCGTCATGCCTCAGATGGCCGCGCCTTTGTGTCTGCGGCGAAGCACCGACAAGAGCCTGGGAGTTGTTGTGATGAGCCCTGTGACCGACTGCTTCGCGATCGCCACGCCGTACGAAGGCGAGACGCACTACTCGCTCTACCCGTCGCTGTTCGGTCGAGATATCCAGGCGGGCCAGACCGTCAAGGCCCGCGCGCGATTCGTCGTCACGACCGAGGCCTCGGACCGTGACATCCTGACCCTGTACCAGGACTACATCCGACAACGGATCGGCCGGTAGTCCGCACACCCTTGCGAGGAGCACGCGCTTTGGGCAGATCCGCGAAGAAGTCCGACACAGACGAGGCGAAGTCGAGCGTCCTGGTTCATCCATATCCGTATCACGATGCGCGAAACCCCGTCCTGCTGGCGGACGTGGTCGAGGGTCTGCTGGCGGGCGGGCGGATCTTTTTGTCGGGCGGCGCGGGTACGGGAAAGACGACTCTCGTCCGGCGAATCGCCAACCAACTCGTGCAACGCGGCAAGCATGTCGTGCTGGCCGCCTCGACGGGCATCGCCGCCTGTCAGTTGCGCGACGAGACCGGCATCCACAACTCGCGATACTGCCAGGGGCCGTCCACCCTGCACGCCGCCGCATTCCTGCCGAGAGTGGAAATGCCCGACTCGAATCGGCGCATCGAATCGGGGCGGCGCAAGCTCGAACGCGCGCGCGTCATCATCGTCGACGAAATCAGCATGGTCGATCGCGTCACCTTCGACCGGTTCCTCCAGCGCGTCGAGCCCGAGACGGGGCTGCTGGTGGTGGGCGACTTCTTCCAGCTTCCGCCCGTGCCGCGCAACGAGGAGGGTCTGCCTGACTTTGCATTCTACAGCACGGCATTCGCCGATTTCGAGTTGATCGACCTGCAAACCGTCTTGCGACAGGCCGAGCCCCACTTCGTCGAGTTCCTCAAGGGCCTCCGACTCGGCCGGGTTGATGTGGATATTCTCAAGAACAACCATCGCGAATTCGATCCCGACTACCCTGTCCTCTTCGGTACCAATCGTCAGGCGGACGCACACAACCAGAGGCGGATCGACCAGATCGATGCTCCGCCTGTCCATAGCGTTTGCCAGGTAACCAAGGGGGACCGCGAGGAGGCGGCCCAGTGGCTCCAGGGCCACACGCGAGCCAAGGCCACGCTTCAGATCAAGAAGAAAATGCGGGTCCTGTGCATCCAGAACCACGAGGACCTCGTCAACGGCGACCTGGGCACCGTGACCGACATTTGCACCGAGTATGCGCCCGACACCGAGATGCCCTATTGGATCGACGTGGCATTCGACCGAAACGGACTTGGCACGCGGCGGCTCAACGCCATCGAGTTCCAGGAACTGGTGTGGGATTCCCGCAAGGATAAAGAACAGGTCAAGTTCGCCGTAGTCCAGTATCCGATCGTGCCGGCTTACGCCCTGACGGTGCACAAGGCCCAGGGCATGACGCTCGATGTCGTCAATATCGATGGCTCGCACGTCAATTTTGTTCCGGGCCACGTTTACGTGGCCCTGTCGCGGTCGCGGACGCTGGACGGCGTGCGGCTGCGGAACGCCTCCGGCCTGGCCGCCTTCAATGATTCGGCGGTGCTGCACTATTACGAGAGGGCCCATCGCTTCCAGGGCACCGGCCAGACGCCACGGTGACGCCCAACAGGCCCGTTCGAGGTCAGATCGGCGGGATTTTTCCCTATTGACGTTCTGAGGCCGCGTTCGTTAGCGTGGCAGGGTCCGTTGTAGATTCCGGACGGCAGACGTCCCCGGACGAATCGCGATTCGAAGTCCAAAGACCCTGTTGAGAGGAGCAAACGATGCGAGGTAGAATCGTCCGTCTATCGCTGTGTGTCGGTCTTTTGATGGTTCTGTCGCCGGTCATCGGTGTGGCCGCCGGCCCGCAGAACATCGTTCTGGTCGGATGGGACGGAGCCGAACGCGAGCACGTCGATCAGTCGCTGACACGCGAGGAACTGCCCGGTCTGCAGCAGCTCATCGATCGGGGCGTTCTTGTGCGGATCCACGGTGAGGGTATCGTCAACACCGATGGGGCCTGGAAGGAGATCCTCACGGGCTATCTGCCCAAAGCAGTTGGTTCGGGCGACGGGGCCTCCGGGGCCGGCGGCAAGGGCGTAAGCCTCTTCGAGCGGCTGGAAAATCACTTCGGCCCGGATAAATTCGTTACCGCCGCGGTGATCGGCCGGCAGCAGACGCCGGCAGGATTGCGCCCGGCGGTCCTCGAAATTGCGGAAGAGGGTCTGCTGCGCGACGAGCGGGTCGGAGCCCGGGCCGTCGAACTGCTCGACAAGTACAAGGACGGGCCCTTCTTCCTTCTCGTGCGTTTCGCGCAAGCCGACAGCGCCGCGCGTACGTACGGCCGAACCTCCAGGCAGTACAAGGACGCCCTGATCTCTAACGATCGGTGGACCGGACGGATCATGGACAAGATCAAGTCGCTCGGATTGACCGGCAAGACCCAGGTGTACGTCACCGCCGGCCACGGTCCGAACGAGGCCGACCAAAGTTTCGTCGCCCCGGCCTTCCTGGTCACCGACAATAAGGTGGTCTATCGCGACGGCCGTCGCCAGGATATCGCGCCGACCATTCTGGAGGCGTTCGGGCTGGACCCAGGCAAGATCGAGCCGCCGCTGGACGGAATCGCATTGACTCGGGCCGATACGCGCCCGCCCCTGATGGTCGCCTCGCGCAAGCCCGACGTCGTCTATGTGCCGACCCCGCAGATCGTAGTGGACAAGATGCTGGAGATGGCCCAGGTCAAGCCCGGCGACATCGTCTACGACCTTGGTTGCGGCGACGGGCGGATCGTCGTCACTGCCGCCGAACGCTTCGGGTGTAGGGCCTTCGGCTACGACATCGACCCGCAGCGCGTGGCCGAGTCGCTTGCAAACGTCGAGGCGCACGGTGTCGGCCACCTCGTCACCATCGAGCAGAAGGACATCTTTACGCTCGATCTGAGCGGCGCCGACGTCGTGACACTGTATCTGCTGCCCAGCCTGAACGTGAAGCTCATCCCCCAGTTGGAGAAGCTCAAGCCCGGCTCGCGGATTGTTTCGCACGATTTCGACATGAAAGGCGTCGAGCCAGACGACGTCGTCGAGATGACCGAGGACGGCAGCTACATCAATCACACCGTCTACCTCTGGACCGCGCCGCTCAAGAAGACCCCGCCGCCCGATTCCGACGACGAAGGATAATCGCGACGCGCCGGTCATCAGTGGCCGGCGGCGTGGGCTCTGGGCTCAGCCGTAGGTGTTTCCGGTGTCGTCGACGTAGAGTTCGCCTTTGGCCCGGCTGAGTACGGCGGTTGCTTCGGGGACCTCCGTCAGATCGGGGACCTTGAGCAATCGGAAGCACTTGCGACACCGCATCCGTCGGTCGGCGGCGGCGGCGTCCAGCCACCAGCGGTAGCCGCAACGGGGGCACTGGGCGATGATGTACATCCGATAACCTCTTTTTCAACAGTTGCTTAGGGTTTCCTGTCCCTATATAGTCGTCCGGCGCGGCCGTTTATTCTGAGGCCGATTCGGATATTTTCGCGACGACGTCCATAGATCTGTCCTGTAATATGGAGGCTGCCAGGACCGGATTGGTCACAGAGCAAATTCAGAAAAACCGTAAGGCCTTCCGGCTGGCGGAGGTGCTTGATCGGTCCCCATAATTCTGGTAAGATAAGGGCTACTGGGGGACAGAAGTAATGAACGTTTGCATCGGACAGAAAACTTTGGACATTCTCGACGTGGCGATGGTTGCCAGGCCGTTTGCCCGGCAATTGCCGTCCGGCCGAGGCGAGGCGGCCGAGCCCGTTCGCGTCGACGTCCATGTCCGATCGTACGAGGGCTCCTGTCCTCTGGCTACATCGATGCCACGACCTGTGCCGGGTCGCCTGCCGGTCGGTAGCCTTCTGGATTGCTACGTCTGAAGACGTAAATCACTTCTTGAAAAAACCTTATGACTCGGTGGTCCACGTTCTACCCACACGCAGAGCGACAAGCAAAGGTGCGGGACGACGGGTTTGGCGACATGGGCGGGGGCGCAAAAAAACGGGGGCCACTACGCCGTCCTTGGCTGGGCCCCACGACTCGATCCGGCATATCTGTAAAGTCTTTATATCCCGAACTTTAGCATGTTCTGGGCGGCGGACTGGATGTTCTGCGGGCTTGTCAGTTGGCCTGAGAGCAGCAATTGCCGGGCCTCCTCGACGGCAGTGGCCTCGGCCAAGCCGGGGTCCTTTGCCTTGCTGATCAGGTCGTCGAAGCTGATGTGCAGTGCGGCGTCCGCGTCGTCTGTCTTGCGGGTGGGCACGGGATCGGAGGTGGGAAAGGACGACTGTCCGATCAGGTGTCCGACGCTATTGGTATTGATGTTCTGTATCATGTGCCACATCCTTCTTTGGGTAGCTGCGTTTCTACCTTCGTTTTCGTACGGGCCGACAGAATCTTTAGGGCCTTTGCCACAAAAAATCTCGGCCGATAATCCAGCCGCCCTCAGCGATAGCGGGACGCCCGCCGCCGGGCGCCGTCACGGTTCGCGAATGAGCGTTTCGGCCACCTCATAGGCGACGAATTTGCCGAACTTCAATGGGCTGACCACCACCAACTCCTCCTGCAAAGGCGCCGAGCCCGACCGCAGGTCCTCTTTGAAATAGCGTCGGATTCGCTTCTGGATACTGCGGTCGGAGCTGTCCCATATCTGTTCGAGGCCCCAAACCAGTTGTCCGTCGGTCAGGTCGAGCAGTTTGAGGCGAAGGCCCACCGACATGTGCGGATACGGGGTATACTCGGTGATAGTCCCCACAAGGATCGCGTTGCACTTGAGGGTGTCGCGGATGACCAGGAGCTGACGCAGGGCCTGGAGAGAGTCGAGGTTTTCCTGGATGCTCCTCCACTCCGGATTGTCATGGCGAACGATGGCCAGACCGAAGAGTTGTTTCTTCTGGAGGGCGACGAACAGGGCTTCGGTCAATTCGCCCGACATCCTGGGGTGGCCGGAATCATCCTGCAACTCGACCAACGCGACACGCCCGAGGTTGCCGAGGTTCTTGTATGGGTTGAGGTAGAAGGAGTTGACCATCCCGCCGTTGTCCTGAGGAGATTGGCAGCCGCATGGCAGGATGCCCATGAGCAGCGCGGCCACGGACAGCAGGAGTTGCTTCGTATGGCGCGAAGACATGCGCCGGCCGACGCATCGAATGGTCAGGAAGCTGAGTCTGACTTGGCTACGGCACATTCGGTTCCCTCCTGGCCGATGTATCCGGTTCCGTCGAGCCCTGTCCGTTCTCCGTAACGGCGTCCAGCGTCGTCGCATGCCGCTGTTCGATGCTGGCGGCGTCCGCCTCACCGCCGAGAATCTCCAGGACCTTGAGCAGGGCCTCCAGCTGAGCCTTTGCCGCGTCCCGCATCTCGCCTCGGAAGCCGAGGATGTTGGCTTTCCAATTGTTCAACTCGCCGAGCATCTCGATGAGAAGCTCGTTGGCCTCTCCGAGTTCCTTCTGCGTCTTCTTGAGTTTCGCCTCAAGCGTGGCGATTTGCTGCAGCAGGGCCTCATTGTCAGACGTCAATCGCTGATTCTCCTCGCGCAGTGCGACAGTCTGGTCTGAGAGGCGGGCGTACTTCTCCGACAATTCGATCGCCGACTCGACGGCGGTGCGGCCTTCCAGAGGCGTGTCTTGAAACCGTTTGGCGGTTGATGCATTCGCGCCGCCGGCGGTGTTGGCCCCGGCCATCGGGTGCTGCTGTTGCTGTCGGGCCGGCGCGTTGCAGCCGCACAGCACAGCGGCTAGACATGACACAGCCGTGAGCGAAACGATTCGTTTGATCTTGCACATCGCAGGTCTCCTGAGCCGCCGACGTCTCATGACAGCGCCGCTTGGGCCGACATCGGTGATTCTTGCGGTTCTGAATACTCACAACGAACGAACAGGGTCTTGCCACAGGCGCAGGTCACCTCGAAGAGGGCAAACTGCGACTGGTTCTCGACGATGCGAATCTTCGCCGGGACCGCCGCTTCCGATGGGGTTTCGGAGCCGGCGCCTGCCTTCGGGTGCAATTCGAGCTGAAAAGCGCCCTGCCATTGCACCTGACCGGCCTTGAGCACACGTCCTGTCATCCTGGGCATCTTCCTATCTTTTCCTTGTTGGTTATCCCATCTGGTTCGCTCTGCGTCAAGCGCAGTAGTCAATGGAATGAGGGTCGTCACGGTCGGCCTGCTTCGCGGCTGGATCCTGGTCTTCTTCCGGCTCGGACTCGGGCGTGTCGTGTTTCTCCGACCGGGCCTCTTGACGCTGCTGTTGTTCTTGGCGTCTCTGAATCGAGGTCAGGCCCTGGATTGTTTGCAGGCCCTCGACGGGCCGGATGGCGTTATAGTCACTGTCCGTCATCGCTGTATTCTCCCAATTTCCCGGAAAGAATAGCCAGGGCACTGGCGTGCAACTGACTGACGCGGGACTCGGTGATTTCGAGCAGGTCGGCGATCTGCTTCATCGTCAGGTGTTTGTGGTAGTAGAGCACGACGATCTGAAGCCGACGTGAGTCGAGTTCCTGCATGGCTGCGGTCAGCTTCGTGAGCATCTCGGTCTTTTCGAGGCGGGCGTCGGGTCCCGCCGCATCGGCGCAGGCCAGAATCTCCCCGAGGGCCGGCCGCTCCTCGGCAAGGCCGTCGATAGAGACGAAATGCTGAGCCCGGGCGTTCTCGAAGAGCGTTCCTACTTCGTCAACGGAGATGCCCAGTTCCTGGGCGAGCTGCTCGTCGGTCGGCGGGTTTCCGGTCCTCTGAGTCATCTGCTGACTGACGCGCAGCGCCAGGCGGACCTGCCGGTTGACGTTGGATGGCAGCGGCGAGGCCCGGCGCAGCTCGTCGAGCACAGCCCCCTTGATCCGGATATAGGCGTACGTTGCGAACTCGGCTTGGTGAGAGGCGTCGAAATCGCGGGCGGCCTTGAGCAGTCCGACCGTTCCGGCCGAGACGAGGTCGTCGAACGACAAGGGCGGATGCAGATAGCTGGCGGCGCGGTGCGCGATCCGGCGGACCATCGGCAGAAGAGCGACGATCTCATCATCGCCGATCGGACGATGTCGGTGGCCCGAATAGGCGCGCAGCGCGACGGCCTTGAGCGGGTCGCTCCTCTCCGAGGTCTGCTCGACCGCTGTCGTGTCGGTTGTCTCGGGACGTTCTTCAGTTCTTGTGGGCACCGGCATGGTCCTTGCTTGTCTGGCTGGCGATCATCGCTTGGGTCAGGATCGCATTGACTGCGCGTACGGCGACGGAGGCGGCCATGTAGGCGGCGAGCGCTCCCAGCACGGCCCGCTTGCTGCAGGTGCAGGGCGGCAGGCCCACGACGCTTCCGACAATGCTCAGAACGAAGAACGCAATGACGGCCGTCGTGAACGCAATGGGTCGTGTTTGTAGCACCATAGGTCAGGGGTTCTCCTCTCAGGTCTGTGCGTAGGCCGGGGCCGCCTTCTCCTGGGGCGCGATCGTCTCGATCGATTCGACTTCGGTGCCCAGGACGATCTCGTCGTAGGCCACAACGGGCAACATCGGCAGCGTTCGCGCGAGCATGCGGGCCAGCGGCGCCCGCAACCGTGCGTCACAGAGCAGCACGAGCTTCTCGCTGCCCTGATCCATCGCCGATCGCCATGTCTGAGCGGTGGTTCGGTTCAGTTCCATGGCGAGTTCGGCCGGGAGACTCAGCGTCAGCTCGCCGCCGTCCTGGCTGAGGCCGGCGGTCAACTGGTGCTCGAAGGCCGGATCGAACGTGATGGCGATGATCTTGTCGGCCTCGTTCTTGTACAGTTCGGTGATCGTTCGGCTCAGGGATTTGCGGACGACCTCGGTCAGCGTGTTGGCGTTTTTCGTCTTCGATGCGTTTTCCGCGAGAGATTCGAGTATCGCCGTCAGTTCGCGGACCGGAATGCCGCTCTTGAGCAGGTTCTTGAGGACCCGCTGGAGCAAGGCGATCGAGACGTCGCCGCCGGTGCCGACGACTTCTCCGACCAGCGACGGCTGGTTCTTGCGGAGGCGGTCGACGAGCAGTTGGACGTCCTCGCGGGTCAGCAGTTCGTCGGCATGGCGTTTGACTGTTTCGGACAGGTGAGTGATGAAGACGCTCTCCGGGTCGATGACGGTGTAGCCGCTCAACTCGGCGGCCTCCTTCTTGCTGGCGGAGATCCACGTGGCGGGCAGTCCATATACCGGCTCCGTTGTCGGGATGCCGTCGACCTTCTCGCGGATGACCCCCGGGTCCATCGCCAGGAACATCTCCGGTTCGAGGTGGCCTTTGGCCACGGGAATCTCCGAGAGGCGAATCTCGTAGGCGTTCGGTTCGAGATTCAGATCATCCCGCAGGCGGACCAGGGGAATGACGATTCCCAGGTGCTGGGCGAACTGCCGACGCAGGGCCCCGATTCGCTCGAAGATCGTGTTGCTCTTACGCGGGTCCACCAGGGTGATCAGACGCACGCCGACGTGGACGGAGATGCGATCGATGTCCAGAAGATCTTCGACCGGCTCCTTGTCGGTCTTCTTGACGGGGGACTCCGGAGCCGACAGCGGTTTCTTCTCGTTCCGGGTGGCCATTCGTCCGATCAGTCCGACGGCGGCGCCCAGGACCAGGAACTGAAGCTTGGGCATGCCGGGGACGAAAGCCATGGCCCCGATGATACAGGCGGCCGCAAGGAGGGGCTGACCGGCCTTGAGAAACTGCCTGGAGATGTCCTGGCCCACGCTTTGGGTTGAGCTGATCTTGGTGACGAGGAAGCCCGAGCTGACCGAGATGATCAGTGAGGGAATCTGGCTGACCAGGCCGTCGCCGATCGAGAGAATCGAGTAGGTCTTGATGGCGTCAGTGATGTTCATGCCGTGCGAGTAGCCCATCGCGATGCCGCCGACGATGTTGACGCCGGTGATGATCAGGCCGGCCTTGGCGTCGCCACGGATAAACTTGCTGGCCCCGTCCATGGCGCCGTAGAACTCACTCTCTTTGACGATCTTGGCGCGGCGTTCATTGGCCTGGCTCTCGGTGATGGCGCCGGCGTTGAGATCGGCGTCGATGGCCATCTGTTTGCCGGGCATGGCATCGAGGGTGAATCGCGCCGACACTTCGCTGATGCGCTCGGCGCCCTTGGTGATCACGATGAACTGAATGATGACGAGGATCAGGAAGATGACCAGGCCGACGACGAAGCTGCCGCCGGCGACGAAGCCGCCGAAGGTGTGGATGATCTTGCCGGCGTCGCCATGGAGCAGAATCAGACGGGTCGAGGCGACGTTCAACGAGAGTCGAAACAGCGTGACGAACAGCAGCAGGGAGGGGAAGGTGGACAATTCGAGCGGCTCTTTCGACGAGAGCGTTACGATGAGTACGGCAATGGCCAGCGAGATGCTGCACGCCAGGAGCATGTCGAGCACCGTGGTGGGCAGCGGAATGATCAGGGTCGCGAGCACGGCGACCAGGCCGACGGCCATGATGATGTTGCTGTGTGTGCCCAGAGGACTGCCGGCCAGGTCCCGGAGGGCCTCGGGCTTGCCGACGGAATGCGGCGACGTTTTGGGACGGTCGGATGCCATAGAGACGGTTCAGCTCCTTTTGATTCCTGTGTCTGTGGCCCCGCTAATCTTCCGACCCACCGGCGCCGGTGATCGTCTTGATGCGCACGGCGAAGCGATTGTCCACGACCACCACCTCGGCCTCGGCAAACTTTGAGTCCTTGAGGTATAGATCGACGGGGGCTTCGATGGGTTTTTCGAGCTTGAGCACAGCGCCCGGTCCCAGTTGCAGCAATCGTCGAACGGGTACCTCGGTGGTGCCCAGTGCGACCGTGACGGGCACGTCCATATCGAGAAGGATATCGAGCTGGCCGGTGGATGCGGCCGCCTCGCCCTCCGGAGCCTGGGGGAACTCCACGGACTGGGCTCTCGTCCTGTCGTCGGCGGGTAGCTGCTGGGATTCGTTCTGGGTTGGTGCTTCGGCGGTTTCGGGCATAGCCGGATTTCCTTTCCTGCACTCAGCGGGCGCTTTGCGGCCCGGCCTCGGTGGCGCTTTCGGTGATGAACACGGCGTACTGCCCGGCCGACTGGGCCGGACGGCCACGGAAGACGACTTGGCCGTGAATGGTCAGATCGACCGGTTCGTCGAGAGGTTTGTCGATCAGCAGGACGTCTCCCGACGCCAGGTCGAGGACCTCCTCGAACGACAGACGCATCGAGCCCAACCGTGCAGTGATCGACACGGGCATCTGATGCACGTGCTCCATCAGCAGGCGCGCCAGTTCGTCCTGGGGTACCGTTGCCTTCGTCGCGATCGTCTTGCCGACGGCCGGGGCCAGCACCGGGGCGCTCAGGATGAAGACGATCTCGGAGGAGGACTCCGCCTGGGCCTTGCCGATCTGGAACACGATCTTGCAGACCGGGTCGGTCGGCTCGAATGTAACAGCGGCGGGGCCCCGGCTCACACGGTCGGCCGGTTTGAGATTCTGATGAGGCCGCAGCGCAGCGACAAACCCATCGGCCATCGCCCCAATGAGGTTCGACAGCAGCGACTCCTCGAGCGATGAGAGACTGCGATCCGCGTCGCCGTCGGATTCCGAGTCGCCCAGCAGTTGCGTGACCCAGTCCATTGCCACGGCGGCCCCGACGGCCACGAATCCACACGCCGGCTCCTCGTCGGGACCGACGGCCAGCGAGAAGCCCTGCCCCAGATTGGTCTGTCGGCCCAGATCGCCCGCGAAGTGCTGTGTGACAGAGGTCGGCACGACGTTGAACTCGCTGTTGAAGAAGTGGGCGCAACGCGCGGCGAGCACGGCCGCGACCTGGCTCATAAGGGCGGCCAGACGATTGCGATGGTCGTCGTTGAAATAATGCGGGTCGCGCCAGTCGTAAAGCTGCGCCGGCGACGTCGTATCGACCGGGGCGGGGGCCGAGCCGACCGCCGCCAGCAGTCGATGGACGCGTGCGCGATTCAGATTGGCGCCGGACGGATCGGTCATTGGATCGACAACTCCTTGAACAGGATCCGTTTGACGCACGGCTGGGCGTTCGGGAACAGCCCCTGGTTGAACGTCTCGGCGATCTGGCTCTGCACCTGACGCAGGTTCCTCTCTCCGCGAATGTCTTCAAGGGTCAGATTGGAGATGAACAGCGTCAGCCAGTTCTTCAGAAGAGGTTTGCGCTGTTCCAGAAAGCCGATGCCGTCCTTCTCTGCCAGTTGGCTGTCGATTTCGAGCGTCAGTGTGACGCGAACGTATCGTGTGACGCCCGGCTCGTTGAGGTTGGCCACGACGGGTTCGAGGTCGTAGTACCAGCTTGACCCGGCGTCCGACGCCTTGATCGGCGGCAGCGCAGCGGTTGGGTCGGGTTGCTCGGCGGCTGAGACGTTCTGCGCCTGGCCGCGCGTTCCGAAAAGCCGTCCGATCAGGAAACCGCCGGCCGCACACAGGACGACCGCCAGCAACGGAACCAGGCAGGTCAGCAGCTTCGAGGCTTTGCCCTTCTTGGGCGGAGTCTCCTGTTCGGGCGTCTGCTCGTCTTTCGGTGTCTTTTGCGGTTCGGCCATAGGATTCGGGTCCTTCGTTGCTTTCGTCAAGCCTCACGATCCATTCACGGGACCGGCTGGAGGCATTCTCGTTTGCGGTAGCGGCGGACCTTCTCGCGCAGTGTGCGATCGCTGATCCCGAGCACCTTGGCGGCCTTGGTCTGGTTGCCGCTGGTCTGACGCAGGGTCTCGAGGATCGCCTGACGTTCGAGGTCGGCCAGCGGAATGCCGCCGACACGGGACGGCTCGGCGGGCACAGAGGGCACTTCGATCGCCGCAGTGGTATCGCGATGCGTCGGACCTTGCTGCGTCAGCGGCTGAAGCTCGTCGAACAGCCAGGAGACATCGGCCAGCGACAGGGTAGGCCCGGCCCCGAGGATCAGGCTGGTGAGCACCACGTTGCGAAGCTGGCGGATGTTGCCGGGCCAGGGATACTCCGTGAAGATGTTCATCATCGCCGGGTCCAGACGCGCAATGCGACGCTGGGTCTCCCGGGCGTATAGATTGACGAAGTGCCATACCAGATCGGTCAGGTCCTCGCGGCGCTCCCGCAGGGGCGGGACCACGACTCGCGCGGCGCTGAGCCGGTAGTAGAGATCCTGGCGGAAGCGGCCCATCTGCACCTCGTGCAGGAGATCGCGATTGGACGTGCTGATGATCCGGACGTTGATCCGGACGTTCTCACTGCCGCCGACCCTTTCGAATTCCTGCTGCTCGAGGATACGGAGTAGTTTGGCCTGGAACTGGGGCGGTGTCTCAGTGATTTCATCGAGCAGCAATGTTCCGCCGTGCGCCCTCTCGAAGCGTCCCTTTCGCTGGGTGTAGGCGCCGGTGAAGGCCCCCTTTTCGTGGCCGAAGAGTTCGCTTTCGAGCAGCGTATCGCTGAGGGCGGCGCAGTTGACGTGGACGAAGGGGCCCATTGACCGGCGGCTCTTGTGATGGATCAGCAGGGAGACCAGTTCCTTGCCCGTTCCGCTTTCTCCGTTGATCAGGACAGGAACGGACGTCGGCGCGATCCTCTCGGCCAGCGTCACGGTCTGTACGAGCTTGGGGCTTCTGCCGACGATCTGGTAGAGGCAGCGGTCCCCTTCGTGCGCAGAGGTCGTCGTCGCCACGCAGTGGTTGGGCACCAGGGTTTCGAGGAGATTCTCGATGGTCTGCCGGCGGAGGGGTTTGACCAGGAAGTCACGACAGCCGGCTTGAATGGCCTTGACGGCCGTCTCGGTCCCGAGGCGCAGGAGGTGGTTTTCGTCGGCTGGCTCGCTGGCATCGGCACACGCCGGGACACCCGTGTCCGGGGGGCCGGCGACCATGACGATGGGCATCTCGGGCGCGGCCGCCCGGATGGTCTCCAACAGATCGAAGCCGTCCGCTTGATGCGGGGCATGGCTCAGGGCCGTGCTCAGGAAGACCAGGTCATATCGGCGTTTGTCCAGAGCCGTCAGGGCGGCCTTGACATTGTCGGCCAACTGCGCGCTGACGCCTTTGCGCGCCAGCGTCGCGAGCATGAGCCGGGCAGTATCCCGCTCATTCTCAACGATCAGCACACTGACGCTTTCGTATGACGCCTGCGGTCTATTGTCTTTGTCGATTTCTGTGTTGCTCACTCTCGAAGTCTCCCTTTAGAGGGCCGAAGTGCTCCGTCATTTCGGCGACGGTTCCGGCATGAACTGCTGTGGCTTGGCGGTCTGATACCAGGTGATCAGCCGGCCATGGGCCTTGGCCAATTCGGTCCACGGGGAAGCCGGATACTCGGACACGAGTTTTATGTACATTTCTTTGGCCCGTGCCATGTCGGAATGACGCAGGCAGTTGCCCAGTTGGAACAGGATCCACGCCCGGTCGTTCTCCATGGAGGAGTCGTTGGGCAGGGTGCGCGCCAGGGCCTTTTCATAGAAGACCGTGGCTTCGGTCGGGCGGCCGCTCAGGAACAGCAGTTCGGCCATCTCCAGCGGATCGCCGACCTGATTGGGGTCGTGCAACACGTGATCCAGCCTTTTCTGCATTGCCTCCGTCAGGCCGGCGGCGGGTTCGGCCGGGACGCTCGTCGCGGGGCCCGGTTTGTCTACGTCCGACGGCGACGCCTGCAGAGACCTGACAGCCGAGCTCGGTTGGGCCATGGGCGCTGGTTGCGCGGAAGCGGAAGCCGCTGGAGGCATAGCGTCGTCGAATCGCACCGATCGAATCCTCTGGATCAGATCGTCCATCGCCGCACGGGTCTCCGCGTCTTCGTTCGGATTGGGGGCCAGGATGCGATTTTCCCAGAGACGACGCGTCAGGCCCGTGCTCCAGGGCAGATCCGCGTCGGTGTCTTCTTCCGTCGGTGCTGGTGTTGGCGTTGTCCGGCTGCGCAGGCCGGTCACGGCGTGGTCCGCATCGGGCGACGAATACTCGGGGCTCTCGGTGCTTGGCGGTGTCGATTGCCTCTCCGTGCTGGGGGGGGGCGACGGCCTCTGGGCGGCGTCGTTGGCCTGTGCCTTCGCGTTGCGACGATTCGGCGAGGGAACTGGAGTGAACTGTCCCCAGGTGGTCTCCGGCGACGCCGATCCCAGAGCCATGCAGAAGATCGCGAGCCCGATGGAGAGTGGAGTAGCCGCTTGTGCCTTCGGTCGCAGGATGCGGGTGCCAGCGTCGTCGACGCCGGGGCGATCGCAGCGGGCGCGGCTCGCAGACCGGGTCGTCTTCACCATGAGTCCGTCGATTTGCATGGTCATCGGTCTTTTGTCCTGATACACCTGGTGGGCCACTTTCACGGTCTGTTACCCTCAGGCTGCACGTCGCCGGGGCGCGAAGAAGTCCTTCGGTCTTCGAGCAAGACCGAGACGGCCTGTTCGTATTGGCCCTTCTCGCGATACGCCGCAGCCAGCATGGCCTGGATCTGTCTTCGCTCCGCCGAGTCCTCCGTGTGTTCCAGAAGTTGCGAGCACACGGAAATCGCTTGTTCCGGCTGGCCCACGCGAAGACAGATGCTCGCCAGTTCACAGCCGATCTCTTGGGCCAGCGCTCCGGCCTCGACGAGCGTCAGCATCTCACTGAGCGTCTTGTGGGCTTGCTCGAGGTTGCCGCCGTCGACATAGCAGTTGGCCAGCTCCAGCGCCACTTTGCCTTTGAGAGTGGAATTGGGTAGAAACTGACTCTTCTCCGCGAGAATCGCGATCGCCTTACTCTGAAGGCCGATCGACCGGAGGACCCTCGCGCGGATCAGCAGCAGTTCGACTGCTTCCTGTTGCGACAACTGCCATGCATTGGCGCCTTCGAGGATATTCAGGGCCTCGACGTAGAGTTCCTGTTGCATGTAGGTCTTGACCAGAGTGGTGATGGTCTCGACGTGCTGTTGACGGGACAGATCGCCCCGAAGCGCCAGGTTCAGAGCGGCCTGCGCCTGTTGCGGCCTCTCGAGTGCCAGGTAGGTCTTGCCCAGGAGCAGACAAGCCGCGGGGAACTCGCGACGGTTCTGGTTCTGAGCCAGCGCGACGTATCGGCTCAGCCATGTGGCGGCGTCGTTATATTGCCCGGTCTCATAATAGCAGCGTCCGGCCCCCAGAGACGATTCCGTTTGCGAGTCATGCGACAGTCCGAGGTTATAGACCTTCCGATACAGGTTCGTGGCCTTCTCGTACAGTCCCGCCTTCATGGTGGCGTCCGCCAGATACAGGCAGGCGCGGTCCGCCAGGTCGGTCTCCGGATAGAGGTTGACGAGCTGCTGAAGGTCCGTCTGGGCGCCCCCGTAGTCACGCAGCGTGACCTTGAGCCGGCCCGAATGCAACAGGGCATGGGGAGCCAGCGCATCTTTCGGAAACCGATTGGCGATCAATTTGTACTCGGCGATCGCTTCGTCCGTTCGCTCGCGTACGGTGTGCAGAAGTCCCAGGGCGAAATGGGCGCTGGGGACGCGCTTGTCGTCCTCGGCGCTCAGAAGGAACCGCTGCCAGAGGGACACCGATTCTTCGGCGAGCAGTTCGGTGTGATCGGCCAGCGAGAAGTAGGTGGACGGATCGACGATGCGAACGTTCCGCCGCGCGTCCATGCGGGCCAGCAGCCCGACACTGCCGGCGGCAATCGTCATAACCTGCTGGGTCGTCGCCGAGCGCAGGTAGATGTATGCCGGCCGCCGTCGGATGGTCTCTTCGTCAAGGCCGGTCTTGCTGTCGTCGAGCCATTGAATATTGTGCCCGGTGTTCGTGGCGAACCGCGACAGCAGCTCCTCGATGGGAGCGCCGTTGCAGATCACCGTCCAGTGGCCGTCTTCTTTGGCCGGACGAATCTGGGGCGCCAGCAGCGCTTCGTCGAGTTTCTCGGCCCCCGAGGCCAGAAAGACCCGCAGTTGGGCCTCATCCAGATTGACGAACGGGTCGATGTCGGGCTGTTCGGTCCACAGTTCGGCCGGCAGGTCGCCGTCGGCATCCCGGAGAGACAGAAGGCTGCGGGTCAGCGCCTCGGCCGCGAGGAACGAGCATTGCCGTTGTACAGCGGAAAGCCATGTCTCGTCATAGTCCACTACATCGACCAGGCCGACGGTTTGATAGGCCCGCGTGGCCGCCTCGAGGAAGCGTTCGCGCCGTACCAGAGTGGTGCTCTGATGATATCGCGCCAAGGCCCGAAGCATCGGAAGGCGGCTGAGGGACACGGTCCGAAGCATGTTGTCGGCCTGTTGGGCGTTGCCCACATTCCTGCTGCACAGGGCCATGCGCAGGAGCAGGAAGTCGCGTAACGGCTGCTGAGCCTCCGTCGGGGGAAGCCGGCGATAGAGCTTGTCGTAAGCGGCCAGCGCGCTTTCGTAGTCGGCGCTGAGATAGAGCTTGGTGGCGATCTGCAAAGAAAGCGGCTCGACGCCGGGCAGGCTGATCTGAGTTCTCTCGAACGGCGGGACCGGCTCGGGTGTTGGGGCCGGAGCTTGGGCCGATTGCAACGGCGGTTGCGCCGGTGAATCGGTATACGACTGCTGAAAGGATGTATACTGGCTCTGCGTAGCTCCTGCCTGTGCGGGGCCATCGGGCTGCGACTCCGACGGTAGGACGCGAAGCAGAGCGTAGGCCACCAGGGCGCCGATGAAGACGATTCCTGCGAACAAGCCCTTCTGCATATTGGAGAATCGCGGACGAGGCAGGCGCAGCGGCGAGGTCATCGGGCCGTCGATGGGATCGCCGTACTCGGGTACGCCGACCTCGGAAGCGAGATCGAGCAATGAGGCGAAGACGTCGCCGTATTCCGGCCGGTCGACCGGGGTCGCAAAGAGCTCGTCGTCGAGCGGCGTCTGTGCCTCGATCTTCTTCTTGCGACTTGGTTGTGGCCGTTTCATTGCCATGACGTTTCCATCTCTCAACTGGCCCGGTGCGGCCGATTGCCTTAGGCGTATGCAGAGTGCGGCCCGGGCCTTGGGCAGTACCATAGCAACAGGCGTGCCAGAGACATGCGGCAGATGGCCGCGAACGCGTCGGAGGGCCCTGTGGCGGCTGATAGGGCGGTTGACAGGTCCTTCTTCTTATGGCGCGTCACCGGAATCGTGTCAGGATTCTATACGGCTCGCCCAGTTTTCTGACAGCCGACGGCCGGTATTGGCTACGCAGGGGATGCGCGGGGCAGCCGGCTGTCACACGGCGCGGCTCGCCTCAAGCGTCTGCGTGAGAGATTTTGCCGCCTTGACCGCAGCGGCGGCGTTCGGCCTCAGCCGCATGACGGTCAACCTACGAGGGCAGGTTCGGTCGAGGGCTCGGGGGCAGGCAGATCGGTGTTGTTCTGTTGGGAGGACGTCTTTTGGATGTTGTACTGCTTGACCTTGGCGTACAACGTCGCACGCGTGATGCCCAGAAGAGACGCCGCCTGGGTTTTTTGCCAGCCGGTCTTGTGCAGTGCGCGGGCGATCAACTCGCGCTCCGCTTTCTCCAGAGAGAAGCCTTGGATGCGTTCGCCGACCGAGCTCGGGCCGCTCTCGTCGCCCTCCGAAGGCTCGATTACAATACTGCTAAGCCCGATCTTGTCCGTTCGTTCCAGCAGGATGGCTCGCTCGATCACGTTGCGCAGCTCGCGCACGTTTCCGGGCCAGTCGTGCTGGGAGAGCGATTCGAGGGCGAGTCTGGTGATCGCGGTCACCTTGTCGGGCCGGCCGCCGCGGATGTTCGAATGGGCCAGGAAGTAGCGCGCCAGAAGGGGGATGTCTTCCCTGCGGTCCGGCGAGCGCAGGGGGGTCAACACGATCGGGCAGATGTTCAGACGATAGTAGAGGTCCTGACGGAAACGATGTTCTCGGACCTCCTTCTTCAGGTTCCGATTGCTTGAGGCAATGATGGTGGCTTCACAGGTCAGATCCTTGACGCCGCCGACTCGGCGGAACGTTCGCTCCTGCAGGACGCGCAGAAGCTTGGCCTGCAGTTCGAGCGGCATCTCGCTGATCTCATCGAGGAACAGCGTCCCGGACCCGGCCTGTTCGAGCAGGCCCGTTTTGTCGCGGTCCGCACTGGTGAAGGCCCCCTTGACGTGCCCGAAGAGTTCGCTTTCCAGCAGGGTGCTGGTCAGGGCGGCACAGTTGACGGCGACGAACGGGGCATGAGGATGCCTGGCCTTGTGGACGGCTTGGGCGGCGACCTCTTTGCCCGTTCCCGTTTCGCCGAGGAGGAGAACGGGGTTGCACTGGCTGTCCGCGACGAGATGGATCATCCGCAAGGCGTCACACACCGCTTTGCTCTGCCCGACCATCGAGACAGCCGCGGCGCGATCGTCGATGAAGTAGGGTGCCTGCGCGCCTTCGTTCTCGCCGTTGCCTCGCTCGGCATCCCGGACCCCGGCGGCGATGTCGTGAAGCCTCCGGTGATTGTCTTGGCCGATGAGGCGGTGGGCGATGCCCGACTGGTCGTATTCGCGATCCGAGAACGACGGGGGATCGAAGGAAACGACGACGGCCGTCGGGACACGATTCATCTGCCGGTGGATCCGATCCAGGAAGCGGCGGATATGGCTCGGCGATACACTGCCGTCGAACAGTGCGATGTCCGGCATCGCCGCCTTGACGATGTCACTTGCCTCGGCCAGGTCGTCGGCCACAAACACTTCCTGGGCCACTTCCTGGGCGAGACTGTGTATGTGTGTGTTTCTGCTGATGACTGCGATCCGTCGAAGTATGCTCATACCACCCCAATGTCACTGTCAGAGTATTGGTGTCCTGTTGCATCGTTCCATAGGCAATACCGGACCCATCGGTTGCACGTCCGAAACAACTTGAATCTTTTATTGGACGGGTTGCGATGTCACGCGGTGGACGACGGGCTTTCGACAGTGACGATCGTGGCGTTTTATGGGACATAGCCAGCCGACGCGGGCGGTCGTCGGCGCGTCGCGCGTGCGCAGGACTCCTCCCGCAAGTCTTATGGGACGCATCCGGCGTCGAAGGGAGGGCAAATTGCCGTCGGGCAGGGAAAATTTATCGGCTGTGCGATCGGGGCAGGATTCTCCGGGCGGGAGAAGATTTGTCCGGTCTTCAGACGTTTGTGACCGATGCCATCGGGAGCGGGAAAAAAACATGTGAAGGTCCTAAGTGGTTGTTCGGACGCAGCGTTATGCGCGTTTTGCGACGCTTCTTGCCGACGGCCGCACCCGGATGGCACAGTGGTTGCTCCTGTGGTCTACGGTCGTCGGCAGAGGCGGACGCGCGCAGCGCGGACGACAATTTTGCCGCAGGAAAGAGATTCTTCAACAGGTAAGGTGAACGAACATGAGTGAGACGAATGCCGTCTCGTCGGCCAGTGCGCTTCAAATGGACTTCATGAAGCTGCTCGTCACGCAGCTTCAGAATCAGAATCCTCTGGAACCGATGGACAACAAGGACATGGCGGCCCAACTGGCGCAGTTCTCACAACTGCAGCAGTTGGAGAACATGAACAGTTCCTTCGGCGATGTGCTGAAGGCCGTCCAACAGGACTACGCCGGCTCCTTGATTGGCAAAGACGTCTCATTCGTTGGGACGGCCAGCGATGGAACCCTGGAGACCCGGACGGGTCAGGTGGAGGAAGTGGTCCTGGACGACGGCGAGGTCACGCTGCTCGTGGGGGACGACCAGGTCGGACTCAAAGATGTGCTTTCCATTCGAGACTAACAGGCTAATCGGCGTTTTCAGTAGTAGGAGAGAAGTGCAATGAGTTACGCGTTGTCGTGCGGAGTGACCGGACTCCAGGCCCATCAGACGATGTTGGACGTGGCGGGCAACAACCTGGCCAACGTCAACACCACCGCCTTCAAGGCCAGTCAGGTCACGTTTTCCGAAGTGCTCGGCGAGACGCTTCGACAGGCTTCGCAGCCTACCTCTCAGATCGGTGGCACGAACCCGCAACAGATCGGAGGCGGCGTCGG
>JAAYBA010000477.1 GCA_012719085.1 Planctomycetota bacterium | reverse complement strand
GATTGGCGTCCGGCCGGCTTGGGCGGCTTGCTCCAGATCGCGCCGGAATTCGGCGGTCGCATCCGCCACCTGCGCACCTACAATCGGTCCTTGCGCACCAGCGAATCCGTCGGCAACTACCGCGCCGGCCCGGACGCTCGCTGAATCTTGACGTACGAGGTGTGGGCGGGTATATGTGCGGGCGTATCGGACACGCGAACTTGAAGAGGTGTTGGCATGGGCTTTCCCGAAATCCGGATGCGCCGGCTTCGCACGAGCGTCATGATGCGGCGGATGGTGCGCGAGACAAGGCTTTGCGTTGACGACCTGGTCTATCCGCTCTTTGCCTGCCCGGGGCGCGACGTCAAGGAGCCAATCGCTTCGATGACCGACTGCTTCCATCTGTCCGCCGACTACATCGCCGACGAAGCGGCCCAGGTGGCGGATCTCGGCATCCCGGCGGTGTTGCTCTTTGGCCTGCCGGAAACGAAGGACGAGAAGGGTTCGGAGGCCTGGTCGGAAAGCGGGGCGGTCCAGCAGGCAATTCGGGCGATCAAGACGCGCGTCCCCGGTCTGCTCGTGATTACCGATGTGTGTTTGTGTGCCTATACGACCACGGGCCATTGCGGCGTGATTCGGGACTACCGGCTCGACAACGATGCGACATGCGAGCTGTTGGCGAAGATGGCCCTGTCGCACGCCCAGGCGGGCGCCGATATCGTGGCGCCGTCGGACATGATGGACGGGCGCGTCGGAGCGATCCGTCAGGCGTTGGAGAAGAACGGCTTCGACCATGTGGCGATCCTGTCATACGCGGCTAAGTTCGCCTCGGCCTTTTACGGCCCCTTCCGCGACGCCGCCGAATCGGCGCCGTCGCCTGAGATGGCCGCCGCCGGCCTGGGCGACCGCAAGACCTACCAGATGGACCCGGCCAACGCCCGCGAGGCCATTCGCGAGATCGCCCTCGATATCGAGGAAGGCGCCGACATGGTGATGGTCAAGCCGGCGTTGAGCTTTCTCGACGTGATCTGCCGGGCCCGCCAGCAGTTCGACTGTCCCATCGCCGCCTACAACGTCAGCGGCGAGTACATGATGCTCCACGCGGCCGCCGAGCGAGGCCTGCTCGATCGCGACGCCGCCATGATGGAAGTCCTGACCAGCATCAAACGCGCCGGCGCCGATGTCGTCATCACCTACCACGCCAAGGCCGCCGCCTCGTTGCTCAAACGCAGGTAGACCCCATACTCTCTCACTGGAGGGCGTATTCACTCATGGAGCGGAAGACCCGTGTCAAAGGCGCCGTTGCTTACGAAGGCGGTGCGCGGTTTGGCGTGTGGGCCCCGCATGCCGGCCAGGTGTATGTCGTCGGCACGTTCAACGATTGGGACAACACCGGCCATCGGCTCACCAGGCAGCGCGGTGGATGGTGGTCGGGCGATGTCGCGGGCGCGAAGGTGGGCGATGAGTACCGCTTCCGGATTGTTTCGGATGCGGGCGAGAGGCTCAAGATCGATCCCTACGCGCGCAACGTGACGAGTTCGGTCGGCAATGCGATCGTTATGGTGGCGGCCAAAGGGTTCCGTCCGTTCACACCACCGATGCCGAGTGAAATGGTGATCTACGAACTGCACATCGGCACCTTCGGAAAGCACGGGCAATCCGGTCCGGGCAACCTGGAGGGCGCTCTGGAGCGGCTGGACCACCTCAAGGAGCTCGGCGTCAACGCCATCGAGGTCATGCCGTTGAGCGAGTTTCCCGGCGGCTACTCCTGGGGCTACAACCCATCGCATATCTTCGCCGTCGAGAGCGACTACGGCACCCCGGCGTCCTTTCGCGACTTCGTCGCCAGGGCCCACGAATTGGGGATCGCCGTGATCGTCGACGTAGTCTACAACCATCTCGGTCCCGATGATCTGTGCCTGTGGCAGTTCGACGGCTGGAGTGAGAACGACGGAGGCGGCATCTACTTCTACAACGACGAGCGGGCCGAGACGCCCTGGGGTCACACGCGTCCGGATTTCGGCCGGGGCGACGTTCGCGAGTACCTTCGCGACAACGCTCTGATGTGGATTCGGGACTATGGCGTCGATGGTCTGCGTTTCGATGCGACCAACTACATCCGTAACGTGCGCGGCCACCGGGGCCCGGAGGGTGACCTTCCCGACGGCTGGTCGCTGATGCAGTGGATCAATCAGGAGATCCACAAGGTCCGGCCTGACGCCCTGACCATTGCCGAAGACATGCAGGACGATGCCGCACTCGTCGCGGCCCACCAGGACGGCGGTGCGGGATTCAACACGCAGTGGGATGGGCGATTCGTGCACGAGGTTCGTCAGGCTCTTCTCGCCGCCGACGATGCGGCGCAAAATCTCCACGCGGTGCGTGACGCGATCGTGCACCGCTTCGGCCACGATGCATTCGCACGCGTGATCTACACCGAATCGCATGATGAGGTGGCCAACGGCAAGGCCCGCATTCCGGAAGAGCTGGCGCCTGACCACGCCGCAACATGGATCGCCAAGAAGCGGTCGACGCTGGGCGCGGCCCTGGTGTTCACGGCGCCGGGTATTCCGATGATCTTCCAGGGGCAGGAGTTCCTCGAAGACGACTGGTTTCGCGACGACGATCCGATCGACTGGTCGAAGAAGGAGCGGTTTGCCGGCATCTTTCGCTTATACAAGGACCTGATTCGCCTGCGTTTGAACCGGACCGGCCACACCCGAGGGCTGTGCGGCCAGAACGCCGATGTCTTCCATGTCAATCAGGATCAGAAGGTCCTTGCCTATCACCGATGGGACCGGGGCGGGCCGGGCGACAGTGTGGTGGTTGCGGCGAACTTCTCTGCCGAGCCCCGGCACGATTATCGGATCGGTCTGCCCGCCGCAGGCCACTGGTCGGTCCGGTTCAACAGCGACGGCAAGGCGTACGATCAGGAATTCGGCGACATGGGCAGCCCGGCCGTGACGGCCGAGCCACAGGGATATGACGGCCAGCCGGCGTCAGGGACCATCGCCCTGGCGGCGTACAGCGCGATCCTTCTTTCCCAATGATGCCATGCTCGCGCTACACGTGGGGCAGGGCGATGTCATCCTGGTGCTGGTACTTGCCGCAGCGGTCGGCGTAGGAGACCTCGCAGGGCGTCTCGGACTCGAAGAACAGGACCTGCGCGAGCCCCTCGTCGGCGTAGACCTTGGCCGGCAGGGGCGTGGTGTTGGAGATCTCCAGCACGGCCCGGCCCTGCCAGCCCGGCTCGAAGGGCGTGACGTTGACGATGATCCCGCAGCGGGCGTAGGTGGACTTGCCCACGCAGAGTGTCAGCACGTTCTTCGGAATGCGGAACGTCTCGACGCTCAGGGCCAGCGCGAAGCTGTTGGGTGGGATCAGGCAGACATCGCTCTCGACTTCAACCAGTCCCCTGGGGTCGAACGCCTTGGGATCGACGACCGATCCGTAGACGTTGGTGAAGATGCGAAAGTGTCTCGATACGCGAATGTCGTAGCCGAAGGAGGACAGGCCGTAAGAGACGACGGAACGGCCGTCTCGCTGGCGCACCTGCCGCTCGACGAACGGCTCGATCATCCGCTGTTCGACCGCCATCTTCTTGATCCACACGTCCGGGCGTATGCTCATCGGTTTGCTCCTGTTCTCATCGTTGCGGCGATCACGCCAATTCCTCTCGCATCTTCCGGGCGGCGAGGACCATGTTCTTCAGAGACGCCTCGACCTCCGGCCACTGTCGCGTCTTGAGGCCGCAGTCGGGATTGACCCACAACTGACCGACGCGGAGCGTCTCGGCCATCCGTCGGACCAAGTCTACCATTTCTTCCGTCGAGGGCACTCTCGGACTGTGGATATCATACACGCCCGGACCGATGTCGTTAGGGTATTTGTAGTCGACGAAGGCGTCGAGCAGTTCGACGTCCGAGCGGGACGCCTCGATCGAGATCACATCGGCGTCGAGACCGGCAATGGCCTCAATGATCTCGTTGAAGTCGCTATAGCACATGTGCGTGTGGATCTGGGTGCGGTCCTCGACGCCGCAGGTGGCCAGGCGAAAGGCCTGGACTGCCCATCGCAGGTATTCGGGCCGCTGAGACTCTCGCAGGGGCAGTCCTTCGCGGATGGCGGGCTCGTCGATCTGGATAATGCCGATGCCGGCCGCTTCCAGGTCGGCCGCTTCGTCACGAATGCACAGGGCGATCTGGTACGCGGTGTCCTTGCGGGGCTGGTCCTCACGAACGAAGGACCATTGCAGGATGGTGATCGGGCCGGTCAGCATCCCCTTGACGGGCTTGTCCGTCAGCGATTGGGCATAGGTGCTCCACTCGACGGTCATTGGCCTGGGCCGGCGTACGTCGCCGTAGATGATCGGGGGCTTGACGCAGCGCGAGCCATAGCTCTGCACCCAGCCGTTCTGTGTGAAGGCGACGCCTTCGAGCAATTGACCGAAGTACTCGACCATGTCGTTTCGCTCCGGTTCGCCGTGGACCAGAACGTCCAGCCCGATGTCTTCCTGGAAGCGAATCACCGCCTCGATCTCGCGTTGCATGGCCCGTCGGTAATCCGCTTCGCCCAGCACTCCGGCTTTGAAGTCGGCCCGGGCCTTGCGAATCTCGCGGGTCTGCGGGAACGATCCGATCGTCGTTGTGGGCAGCGCGGGCAGGGAGAAGCGAGTCTGCTGCATCTGCTTGCGTTCGGCGAAGGGGCTGCGTCTTGCGAACATCTCGTCCGAAAGCCCGGCGAGGCGTTTGCGAACGGCCGGGTTGCGGACCTGGACAGAGCTGTCGCGGCGGGCGAAGATGTCGCGACTGGCCTGCAATTGTGCTTCGATGGCGCCGGCCCCTTCGTTGACGCCCCGGGTCAGTACGCTGATTTCTTCGAGCTTCTGCGCGGCGAAGGCCATTCGCTCGTGCAGTTCGGGGGATAGTGCCCGTTCGTTGGCCAGATCGACGGGACAGTGAAGCAGCGAGCACGACGGCGCGACCATGATCCGGTCGGGTCCGAGCTTCGCGACGGCCTGTCGGACCAGATCGAAGGCGCCCGTAAGGTCGGTCCGCCAGATATTCCGCCCATCGACGACGCCCAGGCTCAGCATGCGGCCTTCGCCCAGCAGGGCGACGGCCCGCTCCAGTTGGTCGGGGCCGCGAACCAGGTCGAGGCCGATTGCATCGAACGGCAGCGCCGTGGTCCAGTCGAGATTGTCGCCGAGGCCGCCGAAGTATGTCATCAGGCACAGCTTCAGGGAGTCTCTTGCCTCGGCGATGCGTTCATAGGCCCGGCGGAAGGCCGCGGGGGCCCGGTCGTCAAGGTCGAGGACCAGCACGGGCTCATCGACCTGAATCCATTCGGCGCCCGCCGATTCGAGCCGGCCGATGACCTCGACGTAGACCGAGAGCGCCTGGTCGAGCAGATCGAGCGGGTCGATGTCAGGACTCTTGGCCTTGCCCAGGAGCAGATAGGAGACCGGGCCGAGCAGCACCGGCCGCGTGAGGATGCCCTGATCCTTGGCTTCGAGGAACTCATCGACGATCTTCGTGGACGCCAGCCGCAGTTTCATGCCGGCCTCGAACTCCGGCACGATGTAGTGGTAGTTCGTATCGAACCACTTGGTCATCTCCATCGCGTGGGCCTTCTCGGCGCCTCGGGCCATGGCGAAATACGTGTCCACATCGACGAGCGGGCCCCGGAAGGCGAATCGCGATGGGACCGCACCGAGCATGCAAGTCGTGTCGAGCACCTGATCGTAGAGCGAAAAATCGTTCGAGGGAATATGCTCGATGCCGGCATCCTTCTGGAGCCGCCAGTGATCGAGCCGAAGCCGCTTGGCCGTTGCTTCGAGCACCTGGCGGTCGGTCCGCCCGGCCCAGTAGTCCTCCACGGCTTTCTTCAGTTCTCGATGGGCGCCAATGCGGGGAAATCCAAGGTTGGCACTGATTGCCATGTTCTACTCTCCTGAAAACCAGTCAAGATGATGAGGGATGTCGTCTGTCTTGTCATGCGGGAGTTGCGTTGCCGAGCGAAGCGACGTGTCGATCGCGTTGTCGGCAACAAACGTCTGCAAGGTATATCGCGCCCGGGCGGGCAGGTAGGATCGAATCTCGTCAATGTCACGTTCCGACAGCAGCGAGGGAACGAACGTCGTGCGGAACTCGCACGGCGTCTCGCCTTCAGCGAGCAGGGCGATGCTCTCGCGGATGGCCTCGACGGGGGCCGTGACGCCGGTCAGTCGGTCGTATTTGCCGAATGGGGCCTTGACGTCCATCGCCACGCAGTCGAGTCGTCGGCTTCCCAGCAGATCCCGCAGAACCTCCGGGCGGCTGCCGTTCGTGTCGAGTTTGACCTTCAGTCCCATCGTTTTGACCCGGTCGATGAACGCCATGAGATCCTCTTGTATCGTCGGCTCGCCGCCGCTGAGGACCACGCCGTCAAGGAAGGCGGCGCGGGCCCGCAGGCAATCGAGCACACCGTCTTCGTCGATCTGCTCGGCGAGCGGGCGGTCGCAGGCCAGCAGCGATCCGTTGTGGCAGAACGGACAGCGGAGGTTGCAGCCCTGCGCAAACACGATCGACGCCATATGGCCCGGATAGTCACTCAATGTCAATGCCTGAAAGCCACCGATTCTCATGAGGTCGCCTTGATCCGGAAATAGCGTCGCTGCTCGAATTCCGCCTGTTTGCCCTCGTTCCACTGATCGACGGGGCGCAGGTAGCCGACCACGCGGGCATATACTTCCGTTTTCCTGCCGCAGTGCGGACATTGTTGAATCCGACCGCGCAAATAGCCGTGCTCGGTGCAGATGCTGAACACCGGGGAGATCGTGAAATAGGGCAGGCGGTAGTTCGTGCAGACCTTGCGGACGAACTGCTTGACCGCCCCAGGATCGGCGACCGCCTCGCCCAGATTGATGTGCAGGCCGGTTCCCCCGGTGTACCTGGCTTGCAGGTCGTCCTGGAGTTCGAGCACCTCCCAGATGTCGTCTGTGTAGTTGACGGGCAATTGCGTCGAGTTGGAGTAGAACGGTTCGTTCCGGCTGGCCTGTGGCGATGTGTTGGCGCTGGTGATATCGGGGTACTTCTGTTGGTCGAGGCGAGCCAGACGATAGCTGGTCCCCTCGGCGGGCGTGGCTTCGAGGTTGTACAGATTGCCGGTCTCTTCCTGGAACGCCAGCAGGCGCGCCCGCATGTGGTCCAGGATTCGGGCGGAAAAGCCCCTGCCCTCGGCGGTCCCGATGTCCCTCCCCAACAGGTTTCGGGCGGCCTCGTTCATCCCGACCAGCCCGATCGTGGAGAAGTGATTGTGCCAGTACTGGTCATAGTGTTCCTTGACGCTCCTGAGGTAGAACCGCGTGTAGGGGTAGAGGTTCCTGTCGGTGAGCCGTTCGAGCAGCTTGCGCTTGATCTCCAGGCTGCTGCGGGCCAGGTCCATGAGCCGGTTGAGCCGCTCGACGAATTCCCCCTCGTCGGCGCTGATGTGACCGAGTCGGGGCATGTTGATCGTGACGACGCCGATCGAGCCGGTCAGGGGATTGGCCCCGAACAGCCCGCCGCCACGTTTCTCCAGGTGACGCAGGTCCAGACGCAGGCGGCAACACATCGATCGGGCGTCGGCCACAGACATGTCGCTGTTGATGAAGTTCGCGAAGTTGGGGAAGCCGTATTTGGCTGTAACCTGCCATAGATTATCTAACTCCGGCGCATCCCAGTCAAAATCGGAGGTGATGTTATAGGTGGAGATCGGGAACGTGAAGACCCGGTTCTTGGCGTCGCCCTGGGCCATCACGTCGAGAAAGGCCCGGTTGAACATCCGCATCTGGGGCTCGAATTCGCGGTACGTGCGGTCCATCAATTGGCCGCCGATCACCACGGGTTGGTCGGCCAGCGTCGCCGGTGGTTTCAGATCGAGCGTGATGTTGGTGAACGGCGTCTGGAAACCCACCCGCGTCGGGATGTTGACGTTGAAGACGAATTCCTGGAGGGCCTGCCGCACCTCGCGCTCGTCGAGACCGTCGTAATGGATGAATGGAGCCAGCAGGGTGTCCACATTCGAGAACGCCTGAGCGCCGGCGGCCTCGCCCTGGAGCGTATAGAAGAAGTTGACGATCTGCCCGAGGGCGGTGCGGAAATGCCGGGCTGGACTGCTCTCGGTCTTGCCCGCGACGCCCTGGAAGCCGCAGCGCAGCAGATCGTGAAGGTCCCACCCGACGCAGTAGACGCTGAGCATGCCCAGGTCGTGCAGGTGAAAATCGCCCGATGCATGCGCCTCGCGGATGTTCTGCGGATAGATCTTGTTCAGCCAGTACGTCTTGCTGATCTCGCTGGAGATGTAGTTGTTGAGCCCTTGCAGCGAGTAGGACATGTTGCTGTTCTCCTGGACCTGCCAGTCCAGTCGGTTGAGGTAGTTGTCGATCAGGTCGACGTCGGCCTTCTGCACCAGTTCGCGGATTCGCGCGTGCTGGTCGCGGTAGAGGATATAGGCCTTGGCGGTCTTCTTGAACGGGCTGGTGAGCAGGACGTCCTCGACGAGGTCCTGCAACTGCTCGACGCCCGGTTCGCTCGTCGTCAGGGTCATCTGGGCCAGGCTCAGGACACGGACGGTCAGTTGGCCGGCCGTCTCCGGCCCGAACTCGCCCGTCGCCTCCCCCGCCTTTCGAATGGCCTCCTGGATCTTCGATGCGTCGAACGGGGCCTGCCTGCCGTCTCGCTTGCGGACGGCGGCAAGCCGGCACGACAGGGAGGTGAGCGTTCTCGATGCAGTGTTGTGCGTTTCGGCGAGGTGGGACATGACAGCACTCCTTGCTGGGACGACGGCTCTACGGCGTCCTTCTTCCAAAGACCGTTGACGGCGGATCGGTGGGTGCACGCGCACCGGGCATCCGACTGCTCGGCAATTCGCTGGGGAGGATACGCAAAGACGTGCTGCCGGCCGCCGAAGCAAGGGACCTTCCCTGCCGGCGTCCGCACGAGCAATTGCCTTTCCTGCGAAAGCGAAATCGCCGTTTGTCCACACGGATCGTGTGGGTCGTTGGCAGGTCTTCGGACTTGTGGGCGTGTCAGGGTCGGCCCCTGCGTTCCTACCAGCCATCGCTTCCCACCCGTCGGGGCAGTGCTCGATGATGGCGGTCGTTCCCACTTACCGCTGCGCGACAGTTCCGGATTTGCACCGGATTCCCTCTTTTCGGTGCCCCCACCTTAGGGACACACCAACAACGGGATAAGATTAGGAGTTGTCGCAGTTCGCGTCAACAACAAAGCGCCGGGAATTCCGGCGCTTGCCGGGATATGACACAAAAGCAGGGATTGGACGCGGCCTCGCGGTGGCTTAGATGGCGAGCATGGCGCCGGCGACGTCTTTGGCTTTGGCGGGGCCGACGAGAAGCTCGACGAGTTTCAGGGCGAATTCGACGGCGGTAGCCGGACCCTGGCTGGTGACGCACGGGCCGTCGACAACGACGCGTGCGCGCGACACGTACTTGGGGTCCAACTGATTCTGCATCGCCGGATAGCACGTTGCTTGGACACCCTCCAGCAGGCCGTGATGGTGCAGGACGACGGCCGGGGAGGCGCAGATGGTGGCGTAGAGCCGGCCGGCATCCTTCTGCTCTTTGAGCATGGCGATCAGCGGGCCGCAATCGCGCAGGTGCTCGGCGCCGGGCATGCCGCCGGGCAGGGCAATGCAATCGTACACCCGGCCGGTGCAATCGGCGATCGAAGCGTCGGCGACGATCTTCATGCCCCGGCTGGCCGTGACCTGCAGGGCGCCGACCGAGGCGACGGTGACCTCGACGCCCGCGCGCCGCAGCGTGTCGATGATGCAGGCGGCCTCGATCTCTTCGATACCGTCGGCAATCGGAACCAAAGCTGTTTTAGCCATGTTTGCCTCCGGACAAGAAAATCAAATATCAAGAAGCAAAAATCAAGATGGCAAATCAAAATCCAAAGATGCTATCCGCCTAAGGCGGATTCCGCATGTTTGATCTTTGCATTTTGATCTTTGAGGTTACTTCATCTTTGCGATGATGGCATCCGCCATCTCGCGTGTGCCGACGGCGGTTGGGTCGTCGCGGTTCGGCTTCATGTCGTACGTGACATCCTTGCCCTCGGCGATGACCGCCGCGACGGCGTTCTCCAGCGTTTCGGCCTCGGCGGTCTTGCCGAGATGACGCAGCATCAGGACGCCGCTGAGGATCAGGGCCGTCGGGTTGACTTTGTTCTGGCCTTTGTATTTCGGCGCGCTGCCGTGGGTGGCCTCGAAGATGGCGGCTTTGGCGCCGATATTGGCGCCGGGCGCCACGCCCAACCCGCCGACCAGACCCGCGCACAGGTCGCTGAGGATGTCGCCGTAGAGATTGGGCAACACGATCACGTCGTACAGCTCGGGCTTCTGGATCAACTGCATGCACATGTTGTCCACGATGCGGTCTTCGAACTCGATGTCGGGGAAGTCCTTAGCGACCTGGCGGCTCACGTCGAGCCAGAGCCCGTCGGAGAACTTCATGATGTTGGCCTTATGGACGCTGGTGACCTTCTTGCGGCCCATCTTCCTGGCATACTCGAACGCGAAGCGGACGATGCGATCGGTGCCGGCCACGGAGATCGGTTTGATGCTGATGCCCGAATCCGGGCGGATCTGCCGCTTGCTGTGCTTGTTGAGCCACTCGATCAGTTCGAGCGTCTCGTTCTTGCTCTTCTCGAACTCGATCCCGGCGTAAAGATCTTCCGTGTTCTCTCGCACGAGCACCAGATCGATGTCCGAATACCGGCTCCGCACGCCTTCGTAGCTCTTGCACGGCCGCAGGCAGACGTACAGATCAAATGCCTGACGCAGGTGCACGTTGATGCTGCGAAAGCCGGTGCCGACCGGTGTCGTGATCGGGGCCTTCAGGGCGATGCCGTTGTGCGCGATCGACTTGACTGTCGCTTCGGGCAGGGGGGTGCCCTCGCGTTCCATGACGTCCACGCCCGCCTCTGCGAGGTCCCACGTGATGTCCGCGCCGGTGGCGTCGATGCATCGACGCGTCGCCTCGGCGATCTCCGGGCCGATCCCGTCCCCGAGTACCAGTGTCACATTCGTCATGCCTAAACACTCCTAATGGCCGTGAAAACCGGTATCCTACAGGCGAATCCGAGCCCGGTCAACCGTCCGTCCTGATCGGATTCCCCTTTGAGGAAACCCGATCGCAGGTTAGAATGGAGGACGGCCGATGGAGCTTTTCCGACGGCGACGTACATCACGCATTGACAGGAGTGGAGTCATGGTACGCCAAACCCTGTTCGTCCTTTTGATGGTGTTCTGCATTGCGACTGCGGCCGAGGCCAGGCTCGTCGCCTGTGTCGGCGACAGCATCACATACGGATCGGGCATCTCCGACCGGTTGCGGGACGGCTACCCCGCCCAGTTGGAGCGGATGCTCAAGGAGTTCGATCCGGCCTGGGAGGTCGAGAATTTCGGCGTCAGCGGGGCGACGCTGCTGAGCAAGGGCGACAGGCCCTATATCCGCGAGAGCGCCTATCAGAGTGCGCGGGCGAGCAATCCGGACATCGTCATCATCAAGCTGGGCACCAACGACTCGAAGCCCCAGAACTGGGCCTACGCGAACGAGTATGTTTCGGATTACATCGCGATGATCGAGGCGTTTCGGGCCCTGCCGAGCGGGCCGGTGGTGTGGATCTGCAAGCCCGTACCGGCCTTCTACGTGAACTTCACGATTCGGCCTCAGGTGATCCACGATGAGATTCTGCCGATGATCGACGAGATTTCAGCTCAGACAGGCGCGCCCGTGATCGACCTTTACACGGCCCTGGAGGACCACGGCAACCTGTTTCCCGACGGGATTCACCCGAACGCCGAAGGGGCCGGACTCATGGCCGAGGCCATTGTCCCGTATCTTACCGGCGTCCGCCGAGCCCCCGATTTCAACCGCGACGGTGTGGTGAATCTGCTGGACTTCGCCCATCTGGCGTGGCAGTGGATGGCCTTGGAGCCGGCATTGGACATCGCCCCGGCGCCTGACGGGGACGGCGCGATCGACTGGCTCGATCTGGCGGGTGTGGGGATGTACTGGTTGAAGTATCCGAACCTTGTGGCCCACTTGCCACTGGACGAGGCAGAAGGCGATCTTGCAGCGGATGTGCTTGGGCGCTTCGACGGGACCCTGCACGGTGGGCCTCTGTGGCGGCCCGGTGGCGGCGCGATCGGCGGGGCCCTGGAGTTGGACGGGATCGACGATTTCGTCAGCACGCGAACGATCGTGCGCCCGACCGATGGGCCGTTCACGGTGTTCGTCTGGGTCAAGGGGGGCCGACCGGGGCAGGTGATCCTCTCGCAGGCGGACGCCTCCGGCGCCGGCGTGGCGTGGATTGCCACCGATGCTGCGACCGGGGTGATCCTGACCTATTTGACCGATGGGGGGCGTATAACCGTCCCGCTGGTATCGGAGCAGGTCGTTACCGATGGCCGGTGGCATCGGGTTCGGCTTGTCTGGACCGGCCAGCGGCGGCATCTCTACGTCGACGGCCGGGAAGTTGCCGCCGACGCACGCGACCTCGGCAGTCTCAGGCCTTCGAGTGCGGGCTTTCTCCTGGGAGCGGGCGAGGGACTTGCCCCCGGGACGTTCTGGTCGGGAATGGTTGACGACGTACGGTTCTACGACCGCGCGGTGCAGCCGTAGAGTGGCCTACACCGACCGGGCGGCGATCCAGGCGCCGGCGATGTACGTCCCGATCATACTGCCCAGATTGGCCAGCGCCACGACCAGCAGGATGCGCGTGACCGGATTGGTCCAGAAGCCGCGCACGCTGCCAATGGCGTCGGGCAGGTCTTCCAGGTCGCTGACCCGGGGCCTCTTGATCAGGGCCTGTACGATGCCTGCCACCCATCCGGCGGCAACGAGCGGATTCAGACTGGTCAGCGGGGCCGCCAGGAACGCCGATAGCACCGTCAGCGGATGGGCCAGGGCCACCGCA
Source organism: Planctomycetota bacterium (assembly GCA_012719085.1). Lineage (GTDB taxonomy): Bacteria > Planctomycetota > Phycisphaerae > Sedimentisphaerales > Anaerobacaceae > Anaerobaca. The sequence goes on along the minus strand of JAAYBA010000477.1, from coordinate 4,260 downwards.
GCGCCCAGGGCCGAGAGCACGCCGTTGACGAGGAACCAGATGGTGATGTTCTGGATCCCGTGATCGGCTCCCTTCGTGAACCCGTAGGCGATCAGGATCAGGATTGCCAGCGGAACGCCCCATTTGATGATCGTCGGCCAGATCGATTTCGTGGGTAGCTCCATCAGCTCATCGAGCGCATGGGGCTCGTGGACCTGCTGCGTGATGCCCGGGAGGTGGCCGGCCCCGACCACGGCCACAACCGTTTTGCCCGGCGCAGTGCGAATCTTCTCGGCCAGGTAGGTGTCCCGTTCGTCGATCAGCCTTCGTTTGATCTCGGGGTACTTGGCGGCGAACTCGGCCATTACGGCTTCGAGCTGATCCTGCTGCTTGAGGGTCTCGATCATGTCGCTGTCGATCTCCTCGCGCACGAGAACGCCTGTGGCCATGTGGAGGAAGAGTTTGAGCTTGTTCCAGAAGCTCAGATAGCCCCAGACGCGTTTGAGCGTGATCTCGATGTCGCGATCGGCCAGGACCAGTTTGGCGCCGGTCTGCTCGGCCAGCTCGATGCCCTTGAGCATCTCGGCTCCCGGCTGGATACCCAGTTTCTCGCCCAGACGCCGATAGAAGCTGGTCATGATCAACTGCGCCAGGAGGAAAGTGGCCTTCTTCTGCCGGATGACCTTGAAGATGTCCATCTTGGCCCAGTTGTCGGCCTGGGTCATGGCCTGGTAGCGTCCCTGGCACAGCTCGATGCAGATCGCATCGGGCTTGACCCGTTCGACCGTCGTGCGAACATCCTCCACGCTGTCTTTCGACAGGTGAGCGGTGCCGACGATGTAGATGTCTCTGTCGTCAGCCTTGACGTGAGCGACGCGCTGCGGCAGGGCAATATTGTCAGTTGTTTCCATCCTGGGCTTTCGATTCGGGTCCGTTTCGTGCTGTATCGACCTGGAATTATACGCGTTTGGGCCCAAACCGCCAGAGGATTCGACATACCGCTGCAACTCGGCCCCAAGATCGTGTTCGGCCAGGATGTCGCTGAAACCGATGATGGCGTTCATCGGCGTGCGGATCTCGTGGGTCATGTTGGCCAGGAAGCGGCTCTTGGCCGCATTGGCCGCCTCCGCCCGCTTCGCCATCTCGTTGGCCCGCTCCGTGGCCTCCATGAGTTCGCGGCTCATCTGCTCGGCCTGCTCTTTGGCCCGCTTCAGATGTGTCTCGGCTTCCTTGCGTGCGGTGATGTCCAGGTGCGTGCCGCACGCCCGTGTGGGATTGCCGTTCTCGGTACGCTCGATCACGCGTCCCTTGTCGAGCACCCACACCCACCGGCCCGACTTATGACGCAGCCGATACTCTACGTCATACGAGGAGATCTGACCCACCAGATGGGCGTTCAAGGCCCCGATCGCTCGTGCCTTGTCGTCGGGATGCAGCAAGTCGTGCCACGTGCCGATTTCGGAACGAAGCTCTCCGACGGCGTATCCCAGCATCTCCACCCATCGAGGGTTGAAACGGATGCCGCCGGTGACGATGTTCCAGTCCCACGTCGCCAGATCGGCGCCGGAGATCGCCAGTTCCAGCCGTTCTTCCCGCTCGCACAGGGCCCTCTCCGTGATCTTGCGCTGTGTGATATCCCTGGCCACGGCCATCGAGCCGGTGATCCTGCCGTGAGCATCGGTCAGCACACTCAGAGACAGATCGACGTCGATGATCTCTCCGGTCTTGCGGATCATCGTCGTCTCCATATGGGCATGGCCACCGCGGCGCAGGATGTCGTGAGCGTGGATCTTCTGCCATTCGTCCTTCGGATACAGAGATCTCACTTCCCGGCCGAACAGGTCCGAACGATTCATGCCGAGAAGCTCTTCGGCCACCTGGTTCCAGGAGACAAGGCGCAGAGCCTCGTCGGCCACGGTAATCGCTACGGCCGAGTTCTCAAAGACCATGCGGTAGCGGTCTTCGACTGAACGCAGCCGGCGCTCGTGCTCTTTGCGCTCGATGGCGTAGCGAATTACCCGGGTCAGGATGTCGCCGGTGATGCAGTCCTTGGTCAGGTAGTCCTGAACCCCTTTCCGCACCGCCCGGAGGGCCGTCTGCCTGTCTTCCAGTCCGGTCAGCACGACGATCGGTACTTCGTCGATCCAGGCTTCAAGGGTGCAAATGGAATCGAGTCCGCTGCTGTCCGGCAGGCCGAGATCGAGAAGCACGACGTCGGGTCTTTCGTCGTGAAGACCGGCAAGGGCCTCCGCCAGTGAGGATGCGTGTCGCGTTGCGATATTGCCGAGGGCGCAACTCGCCAGCGCGCGCTCGAGCATTCGACGATCCACCGGATCGTCTTCGACGATGAGAATCTTGATCGTTCTATTGGTGCGAGCGGTCACGTCTGACCCCAACCATGGCAATGCCCCCAGGAGAAACGCGCAGCGTTCCGACGGCCATGACGGATATCGGTTCGCCGGCGGCGAGGGCTGCGACGGATTCTCTTGGGTCCGAGAACGACTCCCGTTCGATGCTCCTTCGACGCATGCTCCCGCCAAATGCAACGACGCGTTCCGATAACCGGGTCCGGCGGGGATGTTCTGTGGTCGGGTGTTGTGTGGTACAATGGACGGCATTCGGGGTCGAACGGATTGGATGGCAACAGACGGGCGGTGCAGCGATGAATGGAGTTCTCGGACGACGGGATTTCCTCAGGACGCTGGGACTGGCGGCAGCGCTGGGGCCGGCGGTCGTGGGTCGGGGGTTCAGCGACCGATTGGCATCGGGCAAGCCCAACATCATCTTCATCATGGCCGACGACCTCGGCTATGCGGAGCTGGGCTGCTACGGACAGAAGAAGATCGAGACGCCCCACATCGACCGGCTGGCCGCCGAGGGGATGCGATTCACCGACTACTACAGCGGCTCAGCGGTCTGCGCCCCGGCCCGGTGCAATCTGATGACCGGTCTGCACGGCGGACACGCCTCTATCCGCAACAACAGCGAGGTCGGCGACTGGGACAGCTTTCGCGGGCAGTTGCCGCTGCCGGCTGAAACAGTCACGGTGGCCGAGCTGCTCAAGCGGAAGGGCTACGTCACTGGAGCGTTCGGCAAGTGGGGTCTCGGCGAGGTCGGCTCGACGGGCGACCCGTTGAACCAGGGCTTCGACCGCTTCTTCGGCTACAACTGCCAGCGCCATGCGCACAACCTGTATCCAAAGTACCTCATCGGCGACCGCGAGCAGGTGGCGCTCGAAGGCAATACGCGGGGCCTCACGGGCGATCGCTACGCGCCGCAGGCGATCGCCGACGAATTGCTGGCGTTCATCCGCGAGAACAAGGACCGGCCGTTCTTCGCATACTACCCCACGGTGATCCCGCACCTGGCCCTGCAGGTGCCAGAAGCCGACCTGGCGCAGTACAAGGGCCGCTGGCCTGAGACGCCGTATGCCGGCAAGTCGTACCTGCCGCACCCGACGCCCAGGGCGTGCTACGCCGCGATGATTAGCTTCCTCGACCGGCAGGTCGGACGTTTGATGGAATTGCTCAGGCAGGAGGGGCTGGATCGCAATACGGTCGTGTTCTTCACGTCCGACAACGGGACCACGCTTCTGAAAGAGCAGGTCGATGCCGAGTTCTTCGAGAGCGTCGGGCCCCTGCGAGGGCTCAAGGGCTCACTCTATGAAGGCGGAATTCGCGTGCCCATGATCGTCCGCTGGCCGGGGCGGGTCCGACCCGGCTCGGTGACCGACTACCCGGCCGCTCACTATGATATGCTCTCGACGCTGGCTGATATCGCCGAGGTAGGCCAGCCGCCTGAGACCGACGGCATGAGCCTGCTGCCTGTGTTGCTGTCGAGGCCCGCCACGCAACAGCGGCGGGAATACCTGTTCTGGGAGTTCGCCGGCTACGGAGGCCAACTCGCCGTGCGGATGGGCCGGTGGAAGGGCGTCAAGCGGGGCCTCATAAAGAACCCCGATGTGCCGCTGGAGCTGTACGACCTGGAAACCGACATCGGCGAGCGGCGAAACGTCGCGGCCGAGCACCCGAAGATCACAGCTCGAATCGAGCGGATCATGGTCGAGGCGCGGACGCGTCCGGCGGTCGAAGCGTTTCGATTCGGCCGCTACCACGACGGATGAGCGGAAATTTCTCTCTTTCTCCTGAAAAAATGGTGTCTGTGAAAAAATGCTGGCGCGATGGTTTTTCGAGTGTTACTCTTTGTGTTTTAAGGGTTTAGAAGACAAGGAGCACATGGATGAATGGTCCGATTACCAAAGAGCAACTGCAGGCGGTTTTG
>JAAYBA010000476.1 GCA_012719085.1 Planctomycetota bacterium | reverse complement strand
GTTGCCATGTCTTTTCGTTGGATTCCATCTTGTCTTGGGTCTATGATCGTCTTCGCAGGGCGATGCGGGTTGCGTCGCGGCTGGTGGTTGTGGAAACGTGCAGAAAGGAGTTGCTCCGATGAAGAGGTGGATGGGTTTGTTTGTGCTGTGTTGTTTTGCGTTGCTGCTGACGTGGCCGGGGGTTTGCGGAGCGCAGAGGTACGAGGCGAAGTGGGAGTCGATCGACAAGCGTCCGACGCCGCAGTGGTGGGTGGACGCGAAGTTCGGCATCTTCATTCACTGGGGCGTGTATTCCGTCCCCTCGTGGTCGGTGCGGGGCGAGTATTCCGAGTGGTACTGGAATCGCATCACCGGCGACAAGGCCAAGAACGGTCCGTGGTGGCAATATCATAAGAAGATGTACGGCGAGAACTTCCCCTATGCGGAGTTTGCCCCGATGTTCAAGGCCGAACTGTACGACCCGGCGCAGTGGGCGGACATCTTTCATCGGTCGGGGGCTAAATACATCGTTCTGACCAGCAAGCACCACGACGGCTACTGCCTGTGGCCGAGCGCCGAGGCCAACCGAAGCTGGGGCCGGCCGTGGAACAGCGTGGACATCGGGCCCAACCGCGACGTGCTGGGCGAGTTGACCGAGGCCGTCCGCGCCAAGGGCATCGAGATGGGCTTCTATTACTCGCTGTACGAGTGGTACAACCCGCTGTGGGTGACCGACCGCGCGTTGTACATCGACAAGCACATGTTCCCGCAGTTCAAGGACCTGGTGACGCGCTACAAGCCGACGGTGATCTTCTCCGACGGCGAGTGGGACATGCACAGCAGCGAGTGGCGCAGCGAGGAGCTGATGGCGTGGCTGCTCAACGACTCGGCGGTGAAGGACCGGGTGGTGATCAACGACCGCTGGGGCAAGGAGAGCCGGCACAAGCACGGCGGCTACTGGACGACCGAGTATGGGGCCGGGCTGGCCAGCGGGACGCATGCGTGGGAGGAATGTCGCGGCATGGCGCACTCGTTCGGGTACAGCCGGACCGAGTCCCTTTCCGACTACAAGTCCGCACGGGACCTGATCTTAATGCTGATCGACATCGTCAGTCGCGGCGGCAATTTGCTGCTGGACATCGGCCCGGACGGCGACGGCACGATCCCGGTCATCATGGAAGAACGCCTGATCCAGATCGGCGACTGGCTCAAGGTCAACGGCGAGGCCATCTACGGCACGCAAAATTGGAAGAAGACCATCCAATGGACCGAAGGCAAGCGGCCGGAAGTCGGCTATGGGCAGGAGTACAAGGCCAAGTACGATATCGCCGAGCTGACGAGGCCACCGACGGGCGACAAGGCAGTTATTGAGTGTTTCTTCACAACAAAAGGCGATGCGTTGTACGCGATCACACCGCGATGGCCGGGTTTGGAACTGGTCATCGAGGATGTGGAGGTTTCGCCGAACACGAATGTAACGATGCTGGGCGTGGCGCAATCTGTCGAGTGGCGTCGGTCCGGTCGCAATGTGGTGGTTCAAGTCCCGGCTCTGTCCATCGACGAAGTGCCCTGCCAACACGCCTATGTGATCAAAATAACACATGTTCGGTAGATTTTATGGGCCGTTGGCGAAGTGGGATTTGGCTGGAAATTGCGTTTGCCACGCTCTGGCAGGCCGGTATAATGAGGAACCTTTAAGACGGCCTGGGAGGATCAGTGCCTTTCATGACTACAACTTCAGTTCGGCAACGCAAGACGCGCACGTCAAGAGGCTCGCGACCAATGTAGCGGCAATAATGGGACAACTGTAAGCGTTCTTTCCCGGAGAAAGGAATCGCTTTGGAAAGGTCTTCAAACTGAACTGCAAAAGGAGGTTACGAGATGGCTAGACCTGTCACACTTTTCACCGGGCAATGGGCGGACCTGCCGCTGGAGACGCTGGCCAAGAAGGCGGCCGGCTGGGGATACGATGGGCTGGAGCTGGCCTGCTGGGGCGACCACTTCGAGGTGGACAAGGCCCTGGCCGACGACGGCTACTGCAAAGCCAAGCGGGCCCTGTTGGACAAGTACGGGCTCAAAGTGTTTGCCATCTCAAACCACCTGATAGGGCAATGCATCTGTGACAACATCGACGAGCGTCACAAGGGATTCGCCGGTCCGAAGATCTGGGGCAACGGCGAACCCGAGGGCGTCAAGAAACGCGCCGCCGAGAGGATGATCGACGCGGCCAAGGCGGCCAAGAAGCTCGGCGTCAAGGTGGTCAACGGCTTCACCGGCAGTTCCATCTGGCACCTTCTGTACTCGTTCCCCCCGGCATCGCCGGCGATGATCCAGGCTGGCTACGACGACTTCGCCAAGCGTTTCACGCCGATCCTCGACGTATTCAAAGCCGAGGGGATCAAGTTTGCCCTGGAAGTCCATCCCACCGAGATCGCTTTCGACATCGCCTCGGCCCAGCGGGCCATCGACGCGGTCAAGGGGCACGAGTGCTTCGGCTTCAACTACGACCCCAGCCACTTCGGCTACCAGGGCGTGGACTATGTCAAGTTCATCCGCACCTTCTCCGACCGCATCTTCCACGCTCACATGAAGGACGTCTGGTGGGGCCATGGGGACGGCACGGTCGGCGTTTTCGGCGGCCACACGGAATTCGCCGATCCGCGTCGGTACTGGGACTTCCGTTCGATCGGGCACGGTGACATCAACTTCGAGGAGATCATCGTGGCGCTGAATGACATCGGCTATCAGGGTCCGCTGTCGATCGAGTGGGAAGACAGCCGGATGGATCGCGAGCACGGGGCCGAAGAGTCGTGCGCCGCGGTCAAGAAGTTCGATTTCAAGCCGTCGGCGATTGCCTTTGACGCACAGTTTGATAAATAGTCACGACCGACTTCCGCAGGGCCCGGACCTCTCAAGGGTCCGGGCTCTGACGGTTGCAGGAGAAGCAGCATGAGCATCCGGCGCGGTGGGGTATGGCGCCAATCCGTTGGGAGGGTGGTTATGGCACCGATTTTGTTTCCCGCCCGAGACCGAAGCGGCCCTGCCGATCCAGTGTCACATTCACGCGGGCCTGCGCGACATGGCGCCGTCGGCGTCCGCAGGGTTCATCGAAAGACGAGGGCAGTTCAATGACAAATGTGCGTATGGATCGGCGTGGTTTCATCCGGAAGACGGCGGGCACTGCTGTGGCAGCGATGGCGTTTCCGTATGTGGTGCCGTCATCGGTGTTTGCCCAGGGGGGCCAGACACCGCCCAGCGAGCGGATCGCGCTGGGATTCATCGGCTGCGGCAAGCAGAGCCAGCACCTGACGCGGTCGTTCCTGAACTCGGCGGGCACCCATGTGGTGGCCGCGTGCGACGTGGACACGCTGAAGCTGGCGCGCAACAAGAAGATGATCGAGGACCATTACGCCGGCAGGAGCGGCCGGTCCTATAAAGGCTGCGATACCTATGGCGATTTCCGCGATCTGCTGGCCCGCAGCGACATCGACGCCGTGGTGATCTCGACGCCCGACCATTGGCACGCCATCCACGTCATCGATTCGTGCAAGGCGGGCAAGGACATCTACTGTGAGAAGCCGCTGTCGCAGACGGTGGCCGAGGCGCGGGCGATGGTCAACGCGGTGCGAAAGTACGACCGCGTGTTCCAGACCGGCAGCATGCAGCGGTCCGACTGGCATTTCCGTCTGGGCTGCGAGTTGGTCCGCAACGGCTATATCGGACAGCTTCAGCACATCACGGTGGGCGTTGGCGGCCCGCCCGGCGATCGGCCGCTGCCGGCGCAGCCCGTGCCGGACTATCTCGACTGGGACATGTGGCTGGGACCGGTGCTGTGGCGGCCGTACAATGAGGAACTCTCGCCGAACATCAGCTTTGACGGGTTCCCGAACTGGCGCAACCACAGTGCATTCGGCGGCGGCGGCATGACCGACTGGGGCGCGCACCACTTCGACATCGCGCAGTGGGGCCTGGGGATGGACGAGAGCGGCCCCGTGGAGATCATTCCGCCGGACGGCAAGGACTACAAGGTGCTTACGTACAAGTACGCCAATGGCGTGACGATGGTCCGTGACAACGCCAACGGCGTGTTGTTCGCCGGCACCGAGGGCAAGGTCGAGACCAACCGCGGTCACCTGAAGACCTGGCCCGATGAGCTGAAAGACGTCAAGCTTCGAGCGGATGAGATTCACCTGTACGAATGCAACAACCACTACGTGGACTGGCTCGATGCGATTCGCAAGCGCACCCGGCCGATCTGCGATATTGAGACCGGGTGTCGTTCTGTGACGGTCTGCCACCTGGGCAATATCGCATACCAGCTTCAGCGGCCGCTGAAATGGGACCCGGATCGTGAGGTGTTCGTCGGCGACGACGAAGCCAACCGCCTTCTGTCGCGAGGGTATCGCGGTCCGTGGCATCTTTGATCCAAGGCGTGGAGTCTGCCGCATCTTGCGGCGCATGTGAGGAGCGAAGTGTATGACAAAAAGAGGCGTGTCACGTCGTCGATTCCTGGGGACGGCGGCCGGTGCGGTGGCGTTTCCGTACATCGTCCCGTCGTCGGTGTTCGGCGCCGGGGCGCCGAGCGGGAAGATCACCATGGGGTGCATCGGTGTCGGCTCGCAGGGCAGCGGCAACATGAACGGCTTCCTCAACAAGGGCGATGCGAGGGTGCTGGCGGTCTGCGACGTGGACAAGGGACATCGTGACGGTGCCAAGAAGCGGGTCGATGACAAATACGGCAACAGCGACTGTGCGGCCTACCACGACTTTCGCGAGCTGATCGCCCGGGACGACATCGACGCCCTGTCGTTGGCGCTGCCGGACCACTGGCATTCCATCCCGGTCATCATGGCGGCCCGTGCCGGCAAAGATATGTATGGCGAAAAGCCGCTGGCGCGGACGATTGCCGAAGGCAAGAGAATGGTTGAGGCCGTCCATCGCTACGACCGGATCTGGCAGACCGGAAGCTGGCAGCGCTCGCAAGGGAACTTCCACCACGCGTGCGAGCTGGT
>JAAYBA010000475.1 GCA_012719085.1 Planctomycetota bacterium | reverse complement strand
GCGAATTCGCCGGCGAGTTCGTAGGCCTTGCGGTCGCGGGCCCTGGCGGCCTCGACTTCGTCTTCGAAGAGGCCGACGTAGATCGTCTCGCCGTTGTAGCCGACCAGGGCCATCCACTTGTCGCCTTGGGGGCTGACGCCGCGATATTGGGAACGGCCCGCCTTCCAGTAGCGGTTCTGGAGGTTCTGCAGGCGGGTGCAGTTTCGCATGTTGGCCTCGCGGTTGTCCAGTCCGTTGCGGTTGATGTGGTCGACGACCATGTCGGGCGGGGTCTTCATGATCTCGCGGTGCATGAAGATCTTGCGGCCGTGGGAGCCTCGGACGGCGTACTGGGCCTTGCCGGAGTGGGTGGCCTGAACCGTCCATTTGTGCCGGCAGAGCCAGTCGTAGTTCTTGGCGTCGACGAGGGCGTACAGGCCTCGGGTCAGCGGGATGTAGCGCACGTCGTCGGCGGGCGGCTGGGGCGGCTCGGCGGCGAGGCGGGGTTTCGGGCGGAAATTGCGGCAGGGCCCGCCGACCGGGATCTCGCGCCACTGTCCGGGCGTGTCCGGGTGATTGGCGCACATCCCGAGCACGGGGAAACCCCGAAACGATCGTCCGCAGCCACAGGCCCGGGTCCCAGCGGCAGAACACGCAATCGTGGCAGGTCAGCGGCCGCCGGACCGCCGCGGCCAGCTCGGCTTTCGTCGTCATGGGTCTACCCTCCATATTCTCCATCAAATCGCCATTTATGAAACTTTGGTTGTATAAACATCATACTCAATCAGCAGGTGCGATCAAGAACAATCTTATGCAGAAGCGGAAGTTTTTGCATCCGGTCTCCCGATCCAGGCGGGGCCTGGACGGCCGGTTGGGACAATCCTCTGGCTTTGTCGTCGGGGACGGATAGGATGGCCTTCGGCCAACACGGTGTCCCGGGCGGCTGAAATCGATGATATGGAGTGCTGAAATGAAGCTGCGATCCCTGGTGCGTTTCGTCGGTTGGTATGGTGGATTGGTGATGCCGCTCTGCGTGGGGGCGGCCGACGTGGCCCGCCCGGCGCTGGTTGGGGAGGTCCTGGACGGCAAACGCCAGGAGGCGCAGGCCTCGTGGTGGGGGTTCGATCCCTGCGACTCTACCGAGTTTCTGCAAGACGCCATCAACTCGAACGTCAGAAGACTGGTCATCGACCGACAGGCGTCGGCGTGGGTGACGCGGCCGCTGCGCGGCGTGAGCGAGCAGGAGATCGTCTTCGAGGCGGGAACGGAACTGGTGGCGTTGAAAGGGGCATTCCAGACGAAGGCCGATTGCCTGCTGTCGTTTCGCGAATGCCACGATGTCGCCGTTCGCGGCGAAGCGGGGGCCGTGCGCAGCGCCGTGCGTCTTCGCATGCAGAAGAGCGATTACCAATCCGATGCGTATGCGAAGTCGGAATGGCGTCACGGGCTGGTTTTCTCCGGCTGCCGGGACGTGCTGGTTCAGGACCTGACCATCGAGCAAACCGGAGGCGACGGCATTTACCTGGGCGCTTCATCGAAGACGGGCCCCAATCGGAACGTGGTGATCCGGCGTGTGGACTGCAACGGCAACCATCGGCAGGGGATCAGCGTCATCAGCGCCGAGAACCTGTTGATCGAGGAGTGCCTGTTGCGGCACACGGAGGGGACCGCGCCGCAGGCGGGCATCGATTTCGAGCCGAACCATTGGACCGATGTGTTGGTGCATTGCGTCGTGCGCCGCTGTCTGGCGGAAGGCAACAAGGGAACCGGCTATCAGATTTGTCCACAGTACCTGAGCAGTCGCTCGAAGCCGATGAGCATCTACCTGGAGGATTGCGTCAGCCGGAACAACAGGCAGCATGGCATTCACATGTGCACCGCCCAGCAGGATGCCCCGGGAGGGCTGCTGCGGATTGCTCGTTTCGTTTCGGAGAACGACGGCATGGCCGGCCTGTCCAGCCAGTTCAATCCCTGGGACGCGGTGCGCATCGAGATGATCGATTCGGTCCTGCGCGACTGCGCCCGGCAGGATGCGTTCTTTCCGCCGATCTTCGTGCAAGGCGTCCACTCCGACCACCGGCCCGGGGGAAACATCCATTTCACGCGGGTGGTCGTCCAGGACGACATTGATCGCCCGTTCTTGCGGATCAGCGACCCGAAGGGAAACGGCCTGAAGGACGTGACCGGCCAGATCATCCTGGTGCGGAACGGGCAAACGGAGACCATCGTGGTCGACGACGCCTGGCTGGCAGAAATCGGCGGCCGTTCCAGGCCGTAGGCAATCGGCAGGGGGCAGAGGCTGAAAGGGCCAAAGGCCACCCTGCGGGTTTTGTGAAAACCGGGGCGTCGGGGCGTCCGTAAAGACCATAGACGTGTGTGCCTGGGGGCTTGGTGTCGCGAGCGGGCGTGGGCACTCGATGCCTCCGGGGGACCCGCAACAGGGATGATGCAGGGAGGTGTCCGATGCAGATCACCGAGTATCTCGACAAGTCGGGCGTGAAGTACGATGTCCTGGAGCACCGGCCGGTCTTCAGCGCGCAGCGGCTGGCCCAGATCGAGCACGAGCCGGGCCGGTTCGTCGCCAAGCCGGTGATCGTCAAGGCCGACGGCCGGTTCCTCATGTGCGTCCTGCCCGCCGACGCCAAGATCGACCTGGAGGCCCTCAAGGGCCAGCTCGACGCCAAGTCCGTCGAACTGGCCGACGAGGAGGACTTCGCCGGGCTGTTTCCCGACTGCGAGGTGGGGGCCGAGCCGCCGTTCGGCAGCCTCTTCCAACTGGAGACGGTCATGGACAAGGC
>JAAYBA010000474.1 GCA_012719085.1 Planctomycetota bacterium | reverse complement strand
TGGCAATGGTCCGGCTGGCCGACGATATGATGACCCCTGTTGGTCCCGTCACGACGGTCCTGCGAGCCTTCGCCGACTGGCAGATCTACGAACGCAACCGGCCCCTTTATGACAAGACCTGGGACGCATGGCACACCATCGAGGGCGCGGCGGTGATCCACAAAGACGGCAAATACTATTGCTTCTACTCCGGCGGCAACTGGCAGACGCCGGGCTATGGCGTTGGTTGCGCCGTGGCGGACCATGTCCTCGGACCGTATGTAGATGTACACAGCCGCGAGGCCGCCAGCGTGCTCAAGAGCATCCCCGGCAAGCTGATCGGGCCGGGCCACAACTCCGTGATCCTGGGCCCTGATGGGCAAACGTATTTCATCGTGTATCACTCGTGGAACGACGACCGCTCGGCCCGGCAGATCTGTATGGACCCGCTCGTCTGGACCGAGCAAGGTCCCAAGGCCTATCAGCCGTCACGAGGACGCAAACAGGTGCAACTGCCGTTGGGAGGTGATTGATCTCATGGAACGAATCCGACTGGGACGAAGCGGGCTGTCGGTCTCGCCCGTTGCCTTCGGCACGTGGCAGTTGAGTCCCCGCTTCTGGGGCGACGTGGATAGAATACAGGTCGTTGCAGCGGTCCGGCTGGCGTTCGACAAAGGGATCAACTTCTTCGACACGGCCGATGCCTATGGCGACGGGTACGGCGAGAGCACGCTGGGCGAGGCGATCCGCGATCTGCCGCGCGACGAGATCGTCATCTGCACAAAGGTGTACAACCATTTCAATCCGGATGGCTCGCGGTACTCCGATCTCTCTCGCGACCACCTGATCGAACGATGCGAGGCGTCGCTGAAACGGCTCGGCATCGAGACGATCGACTTGTACCTCCTGCATTTCTATGACGGGCTGACGCCGCTGGCAGAGGTGGCCGATACGCTCGCTGGACTGCGCGAACAGGGTAAGGTTCGTGCGATCGGCGTGAGCAATCACAGTGTCGAGCAGGTGCGGGCCCAGCGGTGCTTCGGGCCCTACGACGTCGTGCAGCCTCCATATAGCCTGATCGATCCGGCGGGCGAAAACGACCTGCTGCCCTATTGCCAGGGACAGGACCTCGGCGTGATGATCTATTCCCCGATGCACAAAGGACTGCTGACGGGCAAGTATCACGGCGACGAGACGTTTTCAGACTTCCGCAGGCACCATCCCGATTTTCAGGGGCAGCAGTTCGGCGATCTGTGCCGCGCGGTCCAATCGCTGGCGCCGATGGCCGAGCGATACGGATTGACCCTGTATCAGTTGATCCTGGCGGCCACGCTCATGCATCCGGCGATTCACGTCGCCGTCTGCGGGTTCAAGAACCCCGATCAGGTCGCCGAGGCGGCCGGTGCGATGGGCCGGCGGATCGAGCGGCCGGACGTGTTCGCCATCCACAAAGCGCTCGGGCCGGCCGGGGCCAAGGTTATCGACGCCGCCGGCACACGAAAGTAGGGGCGAATCATGATTCGCCCCCGTCCCGATGTACGCCGAGATTGCCCCACATCCGGAGGGACAAAATGACGGACAGATTGGTTTCGATGATTGTCGCCGGCGCGATACTGATGGCAGCGGTTGGGCCGTCGAGCGCGGAGACGGGAGGTCGCATCGATCGCCATGCCCTCGTGACGCGACACAACGTCACGCTGACCAGTCCGGACCCACTGACGCCGCTGACGGTCGGCAACGGTCAATTCGCGTTCAGCGCCGACGTCACCGGCCTTCAGACGTTTGCCGAATACCACGAGCGAGGCACGCCGCTGTGTACGCAATCGCAGTGGGGCTGGCACACCTGTCCGCCTGCGGCGGACTACCGGATGGCCGATGCCCTGGAGGATTACGACGTGGCCGGACGCAAGGTGCCCTATGCTTCGGGCG
>JAAYBA010000473.1 GCA_012719085.1 Planctomycetota bacterium | reverse complement strand
GGACGCCGACGTCGTCAGCAAGCCCCTCAAAGGCGGACAACACCCCAAAAAACCGCGTTCCTGTGCCCTGAAACAGGGCTCATGACATCCGGCAGCGGCCAAATCGGCTGAAGTCACACACCCATCGCCCAGCAGACTGAACCCCAAAAAAGATTTCGCCGATCCGAGCATTTTCCTTGTGGCAATGGCGAAGATGGGGTGTTATGATAACGACTGTATTGGATTTGCCTCTTAGCCCCCGCATAGTCTCGCTTCCTCTCCCTCATCAAATTGCGGGGGCTCTTTTGTCCACAGCCGGACCCGTTCGTTCTTCGCGATCCTGGCGGCAAAAATACGTAGTTCCCCCAATTGACCGGGACGGTGTGTGACCTATGGTTTATATGGGAGCCCCAAGCTACGGGCAGGATCGGCGAAGGAGTGACGGCATGACCGTGAACCGAGTGGAACTGGCTATCATGGCGACGGTCCTGACCGTTGGCATCATCATCATACTGAGCTTCCTGCTCGCCGGCACATAGCCTCCGCCGCTGCGCGGGTCTTCCACACGACACAGCGTCCCCCTTGCCACTGTCTCACACGACGCGGCCGGCGTCCATCGCAATCCGCTTGCGCGCCGACAGAACACTCGCAATCCCGCCGACGAGGTGCTATCCTGTGAGAGGTCTGCCCGGCGGTTTGCCCGGGCGGGAAAGAGACTTCGGGTCCGGATTGACAGATGCGCAGAGGAGAGCCGCCATGACCGCTCGAAAAACCGATGCCGAAAACGTACGGAAATCCATGACGCGCCGGGACGTGCTGGGTGCCGCCGCTACGGTCGCCGCCTTCACCGTGGTTCCCCGCCACGTCCTGGGCGGGCCAGGCAACACACCGCCCAGCGAGAAGGTCAGCGTCGCCATCATCGGCACTGGCGGCCAGGGCATCGTCAACATGAAGCAGTTGTTCAACGAACCAGCCGCCCGTGTCACGGCCCTGTGCGACATCAACACCGAGAGCGACTACAGCATGTTCTATTACGGCGGCACCGCCGGGCTCAAGCCGGCCGTCGAGTTGGTGCGACAGCAGTATGGCGAGCCCTGCCCGACCTACCGCGACTACAACGAGATGCTCGACAAGGCAGACATCGATGCGGTCCTGCTCGCGACGCCCGACCACTCGCACGCCATCATCTCGCTGGCGGTGATCGCCAAGGGCAAGCACCTCTACTGCGAGAAGCCGCTGTGCCGCACTGTTTATGAGACCCGCGTCGTCACCGAGGCCGCCCGCAAGGCCGGCGTCGCCACGCAGCTTGGCAACTTCGGACACTCCAGCGAAGACATCTGTCTAACCTGCGAGTGGATATGGGACGGCGCGATCGGCGAGGTCCGTGAAGTCCACTCGTGGACCAGCACCGGGGCCAACCGCTGGACCCCGCTGAAGGAACGTCCGAAAGAAACACCGCCGGTGCCGGCCGGTTTCGACTGGGACCGATGGCTCGAACCGGTTCCCGCACGGCCATACCATCCCGACTATGCCCCGGTTCGCTGGCGGGCCTGGTGGCAGTTCGGCTCCGGCACGATCGGCGATTTCGCCTGTCATCACCTGGACCCGGCCTTCTGGGCGCTGAAGCTGGACGCGTGCGAGCGGTTCAGCGTCGAGGCCAGCTCGTGCGGCACGACGGAGGAGACGTGCCCGGCCGCCTCGCTGATCTACTTCGACGTCCCCGCCCGCGCCGGCATGGGGCCGGTGCGCATCACGTGGTACGAAGGCGGTGTGATGCCTCCGCGTCCGGCCCAACTGGAAGCCGGCCGCAGTCTGGGCGAGCACGGCATCCTGTTCGTCGGCAGCAAGGGCTCCATTCTCGGCGAAGGCTGGGGACGGTCGCCCCGCATCATCCCCGAATCGAAGATGCGCGCCTACAAGCGGCCGCCCAGGACGCTGCCGCGCGTCGCGGGCCACCACAGCAACTGGCTGGACGCCTGCCGGGGCAAGGCCAGGACGACCACGCATTTCGACTATGCCGGGCCGCTGACGGAATTCGTGCTGATGGGCAACGTCGCGCTGCGTGCGGGCAAGAAGCTCGACTTCGACTGGAAGGCCATGAACGTCGCGAATGCCCCTGAGGCCAACGCGTTTATCCAGCCCGGCTATCGCGAAGGACGCACTTTGTAGGAGGCACACGATGGGGACAGTGCGCGTCGCCATGTGCCAGACCGTCTGTCTGGATGGAGATCGCAAAGGCAATCTCGCTCGCGACGAGCGGGCGGTCGCCGAGGCGGCAGCGGGTAAGGCCGAGATCGTCTGCCTGCCCGAGATGGCGATCTACGGCTGGGTCAACCCCGACGCCCACGAGAGGGCGCATCCGATCCCCGGGGCCGATTCGGACCGGCTCTGCGAGTTGGCGGCCAGGTACGGCGTCTTCCTCTGCGCGGGACTGGCGGAGAAGGACGGCAAGCATCTGCACGACAGCGCCATTCTCATCGACCGCCAGGGGAAGATCCTGGCCAGACACCGCAAGATCAACATCCTGGCAGGATTGATGACGCCCGCCTATACGCCGGGCCGTGACATCACCGTGGCGGAAACGAAATTCGGCAGAGTCGGTCTGCTGATCTGTGCCGACACGCACAGCGCCGATATCCTGGCGAGCATGATGGAACTGCGTCCTGCGCTCGTCATCGTCCCCTACGGCTATGCCGCCGTCGAGGACGCGTGGCCCGAACATGGCAAGGCCCTCGAAGAGGTCGTCGCGAACGCCGCAAAGACCATCGGCGCGCCGGTGGTCGGGACGAACCTGATCGGACAGATCACACACGGTCCCTGGACCGGCCGGACCTACGCCGGCCACAGCGTCGCCGCCGACAAGACCGGCAAAATCGTCGCGACCGCCAACGACTTCGACCCCGACGTAAAAGTGGTGACATTGACTCTTGATTGAAAACAACTGCGCCGAATCAGATCGCATGCATACGGGGGTGGCAGGCTCAATGGATAGAAACAGAGCGTCGACTGCAGAAGATGGCCCAATCGCGACTTTGTCATCCCGAGCGTAGCCGAGGGATCTGGCCCGGAATTGAAAGGATGCACAATCTATGGCCGGATCTTTCGACTGCACTTCGTTCCGCTCAAGATGACAAAACGCGTGGCCGACGTGGATTACGAATGCGTGGCAGCCTTCTTGCTTTGGTCTGTATCGCACTCCTCGCCAATTGCGGCAACGGTGAGACCCACGTCTTTCCCGACCATGATTGGCAGACGTCCTCGCCCGCCAGCCAGGCGTCGATGAGCGAGAGCTGCGAACGGCGATGGAATACTTGCGGGCGGTGTGGGGCGACATCCCGAGAGGTGCCGTGAGCGAATCGGTATGGAACGAGTTCTTCGCGCGCTTGGGCCCATCGGTCGAGCCATAGGGGCTGCCTTCGAAAGTCCTCCATCCCCAAGCCTTTGCTGCGCTCCGGCTTGAGGCTGCCGCCCGGAGCCCTGCCAGGATGGCAGATGGAGCGGGGACCGGCCGGAGTCTATTCGGCACTATCCACTTGCCACAGCTTGACTTGCGAACATGGTGGCGGCTCTGGCATGCGTGTTGCACCGCTCTGGAAGGACGGCCGGGGCAAACCGTTTCGGGCCGGCGTTCGTAAAGGCAGTGAAGAGATGCGAAATCAATTATTTTGGTCGAGGATGACATAGATGAACAGGCTTTGGAACAACTTCAAGACGACATTGCTGCTGTCCGGGTTGATGGGCTTGTGCCTGGGTGTGGGATACCTGCTCGGCGGCCAGGCGGCGTTGCTGCCGGCGCTGGTGATCGGGGCGGGCATGAATCTCCTGGCCTATTTCTTCAGCGACAAGATCGCCCTGGCGACGATGCGGGCGGTCCAGGTCGGTCCCGACGACGATCCGGCGCTCTGGCAGATCGTTCAGACGCTGGCCGGCCGTGCGGGTCTGCCCATGCCCAGGGTCTACATTTCCCCGGCGCCGGCGCCCAACGCCTTTGCCACCGGGCGCAACCCGCGCCACAGCGCCGTCTGCGTCACTCAGGGCCTGCGGCAGACGCTCTCGCGCGACGAGCTTGAAGGTGTCATCGCGCACGAGCTTTCACACATCAAGCACCGAGACATTCTCATCAGCACGATTGCCGCCGTGATCGCCGGCGCGGTGACGTGGCTGACCTACCTGGTCTTCTGGGGCGGCAGTGGACGGCGATCGAACCCGCTGGTCGCCTTGATCCTGATGCTCCTGGCCCCTCTGGCGGCCGGACTGCTCCAGATGGCGATCAGCCGCAGCCGTGAATTCGAAGCCGACCGCCTCGGCGCCGAACTGGCCGGCAACGGACGGGGCCTCGCCCAGGCGCTTCAGAAACTCGACGCCATGAGTCGTCGCATCCCGCTGCCCGTCCCCGACGCCCAGAGCAACATGTTCATCGTCGCGCCGCTGACCGGCAGCGATATGGCCAAGCTGTTTATGACCCACCCGCCGACGAACGAGCGCATCGAACGCCTCCTCCGCATGGGCCGCTGACCCGGCCCATCGGTCCCATTCGTCCTATGCGTCCAATGGAGCACAGACGCGCTGACTACTTGCGGACCGGCCTCAGGACGATGTTGCGGTACTGGACGGCCGTGTGGTCGCCCTGGAGGTAGATCGGGCCGGGACGAGACTCGTCGGACCACAGGGCGCCGCCCGTGCAGCCCAGCAGCGGCTCGTTGTCGATGATCGTCGTGCCGTTGAGCTTGACGGTGACGTGACGATCCACGAGCGTGATGTCCATCGTCTGCCACTGGCCGGCGGGCTTCTCAGCACTGACGCGCGGCGTGATCCGGCTGTAAACACCGCCCATGTGATGTGCATCGAGCCCCCGACCGTAGGTGTCGGCGACCTGGACCTCGTAGATGCCTCGCAGGTAGATGCCGCTGTTGCCGTTCTTCGGGACGTTGGCTTCCAACGTCAGGTTGAAGTCCTCGAACTCGGCCTTGGTGCGGAGGTTGCCGTAGGAGATATGACGTTCGCCTCGGCGCTGGGCCGGGTCGTTGACAAGCAATCCGTCGGCGACCGACCAGCCGTTGGTCTGGCGCGGATTGGTCAGCTCCCATCCGTCGAGGTCTCTGCCGTTGAACAGCGTGATCGGATCGCCGAACTTCACCTTCGACAGGTCGGGCCTGGCCGGCAAGGGAGCAATGCGTTGGCCCAGGAATTCACGCTGATCCATGCCAATCCCGTCGCGGTGCGGCTGCATCTGCACCAGTTGCATGCGGTCGCCATAGACATTCCCCACGAGTACTTCGGGCAACATCTGCGGACGGGCGTCGTTGCCCTGGGCGTCCTTGCGCTTCACTTCGTGCAGGCGAAGTACGTACAGCTTGCCGTCCTCGACGAATACGTAGCTGACCGGGACCACGCTGCCGCCGCCCCAGAGGATACTGCCGTCGAGGTATCCATTCTCCTGCGTGACACCGAGCCACCCGGCGCCCCCGCCGGGAATGGTCAGGGCCCAGCGTCCGATGTAGGGATCGGCCTCGCCCGCCTGCAAAACCGAAGTGCCGGTGAACCATACGATCAGGAGGCCCAACGCCAAACGAATGCCCTTACCCATGAGAATCCACCTTTCATCCTGTCTGAGAGTTGCCAAAAACGGACCTTACGCCCATGCGATTGCAGTGGGCATTCTACCACGGGACGACGCCGTCCGCAATCGACACAGCCGATCAGCGACCCGGAAGTGAAACTCCGTCGGCCGCCGTGAAAAGGACGCGATTTCCCGCTGTTTTCTGCTTGAGTTGCCGTTGCATATCACCGATACTATGACTTGTCGGCTCACGGAGGAAGACACGCAGAATTGCCACGGATGCAGGAGAGAGTATCACCAGGGAAGAGGCATCGGTGGACGGTTGAAGGGTGTTCATACCGGAACTCACGGGGGCGTATCCTCCCGACCTTGACGTCTCAACGGTCCGCTTTTGTCATCCCAATCTGTGGAGTCTCGAAGATGGCGAAGTGTCTGGCGATCCGACACGGACAAGATGACAGCAGAGACCATCAGAGCGCATATGATCATTCCGCGCCATCGGCACAGGCGGTGTCCGGCGTTCGCCGGCGTATCAGGATCGGTCGTTGGCTGATCGGTCTGTCGGCCGGTGCGGCGCTGGTCTACCTTTCTTCTCGCTATTGGCTGCTCGGCGTCGTGACCATCTCGATTGCCGTCGGACTGTCTATTCTGGCCTGTTTCATGCACGACTACAGCCCCCAGGACATGCCCCAGGGCCCCGATAGCCACTGAAGCCATCGAAACACTTCACCGCTTCAATCCGCTGACGGTCTGATGGGCCAGGCGGGTCGGCTCGGGGAGGCGGTACTTCGTCGTACAGAACAGGGTCAGGCGAATCGCATCATCCAACCGGCAGCGATGTCCCACCGAAATAAACAAGGGCTTGACCTTCGTCCGCGTGCGGACGACGGCCCCGATCACCTCATCCCCGTCATACAGCGGGCTGTGCGACCCCTTTTCCGCTGCGGGCTCGTCGAACGTGCCGATCAGGCGGCTCTTGGCGCAGCCGATGGTGGGCCTGTCGAGGAACAAACCCAGGTGCGACGCCAGTCCCAACCGACGCGGATGGGCGATGCCCTGCCCATCGACCAGAAACACGTCGGGCTCGCGCTCGAGCTTCGCGACGGCCGCCAGACACGCCGGGGCCTCGCGAAACGACAGCAGGCCGGGAACATAGGGAAACGTGACATCCATCGAGGCGTCGGCTACATCGATCAGCTCGAAGGACGCCATCCCCAACGCCTTCGGCGTTGAGGCTGCCACCCGGCGAAGGACCACCACAGCCGCGAAGACGCGCTTGCCGCCGTCGCCAAACGCGCAGTCGAGACCCGCCACGAACTCGGGCTCCTTCTCCAGCCGCTCGAACCGCACCTGCCCCGCCAGACGCGTCTGCACCTGCCGCGCCTCTGAATACGATAAATCCCATTCATGCAGATCGGGCATGAGAAGACCGTTCATTCCGTCGCCGGGCCGCTCCCGGTCCGGGTCGTCGTACAGATACGCCCCCGCATCGCAACCGTGCGCTTTTCACGAGATCGCATGCTCTGGCGTCGGCCGATCCGTCGAGCGCCGCTCAGGCGATGGCCCGCACCGGACCGGTGCAGAGGCGATCGATATCGCGAGCGACGATTTCGGCGACGAGCCGTTCCAGTTGGGCCGCATCCTGGGCCGACAGCTCGACGGCGCGTTCGGCTCGGAGGCTGACAACAGGCGGTTGGGCGCGGTCTGTTTCGGGCGCCGTGCGGTTTGGCGCCTTTCTCTTGCGGGCGGTCATCCGACGCTGCTCGGCCAGAATCTTCTCGCCCAGATCCAAAGTCGGGATGTGGCCGGGGGCCCCTGCGGAGGGACTCGGCGGGGCCGCCTGTTCTCGGGCGGCGATCGGTTCCTGGGGGCGTCGCCACGGCTGGATTCGCGGGCTGGACGTCTGCCCTGCAACCGGACCTGCCGCAAGCGGCTTTGTCAAACGATCTTCATCAAACGGAGGAATCACATCCATCGCACGAAGCACTCTTTCCATGTTGCTTCTCATCTTCCTGCCGGTTTCGTTCACGATTCGAACCACCTCCTTGCCGCCGCCACTGTACCAGGGTCGCCGTCACGAATCAAGTCTGCGTGCATTGGACGCTCGCACCCTCCAGGGGATTCGCACCCTCATGCCCGTCAGGCGGACACCGGGCCCAGCGAGTATTGTGTGAACCGGCTCAGGTCCAGTTCGCGGATCAGCGAGTTGACCTCCTCGACGCGGACGGCCTTGATGGCCTCGACATCCTCTTCGACGGAGCGATACTGCCCGAGATACATCCAGTTGAAGCCCAGATCGACCAGGCGCCCCATCGGTAGTTCGTTCTTGATGACCAGCGCGCTGAGAACCTTATTGCGAGCCTTGGTCAGCTCGTCCTCGGAAATCCCGTCGCGCAGCAGGTCCTGGAAGATGCCGGTGACGATGTCCGTGACGCGCGGCACGGCGGCGCGGCTGCATCGCAGGTAGTTGTAGAAGATGCCCGTGCCGTCGAGCGGCCCGAAGTGCATCGAGGCCGCCTCGGCGATCGCCTTATCGACGAGTTCCCAGTAGAAACGAGAGCCGAAGTCGTCGCCCACGACCAACGACAGCAGAGAGGCCGCGAAGCGCCTCGCGTCCTGCGCCGAGACGCCGGTATGGACCAGGCAGATGTGCTCGCGATTCAGGTTGGGCTTGCCCAGCCGCTTGCTCTCCCGCGTGCCTTTGAAGTCCGTCAGCAGCCGATCCACCGTCTGCGGCTGCCAGCGGCCACACCGCGCCTCCACCGTCGTGCAGAACCGGCCCCAGTCGAAATTGCCGGAACAGGCGACGACGATGTTGTTCGGCGCGTACCGCCGGGCGAAATACTGCCGCATCTGATCGGCCGTCAGGGCGTCGATGCCGGCGACCGTCCCCAGCACGCTGTTGCCGCAGGGATGCGAACCGTAGTGCAGCGTCCGACACCGGTCGATCACATCAAACGTCGGCGCGTCCTCGTACATCGCGATCTCTTCTTTGATCACGTTCTTTTCCATGTCGAAATCGTCGTCGCGCAACGCCGGACGCATCAGCTCGGCCCACAACTCGGTGATATCCTCCAGATACTCGGGCAGGACCGACGCATAGTACACCGTGTTTTCCTCGCTGGTGAACGCGTTGAACTGGGCCCCCCGCCGATCGAAGGCCTCGTTGACCTCCAGCGCGCTGAGCGCGTCGGTGCCCTTGAAGAGCATGTGTTCGAGGAAATGGGAGACGCCGTTGATCTCGGGCGTTTCGTCACGCGAGCCCGTTCGCACGAAGAACCCGACCGCCGCCGACTTGGCCGATGGATTGATCTCTCCGATGAGAACCAGACCGTTCGATAGCTTTTTCCGCTCAAATTGCATAGGCTTACTCGACACGCACCTCTCTGGGGCCGATGGTCACGACGGTGAAATCGTTGAAAGGTCTTCGCTTCAGAGCCTCCACGATCGAGTCGACGGTGGTGCCGTCGATCCTCTCTTTGATCTCTTCCAGAGGCCGGACCCGGCCCAGCATGTAGTAGTCGCTGCCAATCGCACCGGCCCGGCTTCCGGACGACTCGCTCTGCATGATCAGCGAACTCTTGAGCCCGACCTTGGCGCGATCCAGTTCCTCGACGCCGATCCCCTCGGCCAGTCGCCGGAACTCGGCGATGATGACATCCAGAGTCTCCTGGGCCTTGTCGGGGGTCGTCCCGGCGTAGCACATGATCCCGGCGGCGTCTTTGAGGCTGTGGTAGCGTGCTCCAATGGCGTAACACAAACCGCGTTTCTCCCGGACCTCGGTGAACAGCCTGGCGCTCATCCCGCCCGACAGAACCGACGTGGCCAGCCGGATGTCATAGTAATCCTGGCCGGTGAACGGCACGACGTCGGTCATTACGCCGATGTGGACCTGTGAGCCTTCATTGGGAATATGCGTGTATCGACCGGCGCGGGCCCCGATCTCGACAGCCCCCGATCCAGGACCTGGGCAACCGCCAAACAGGCTCTCCATCTGCCCACAGACCGCGTCGAAATCGTACTTGCCCGCCACCGCGAAGATGGTTCGGCCGACGTCGAAGCAACTCTTGGCGACCTCTCGCGTCCGGCCCGGGCGGAGTCGTTCCAGGTCCTCGATCTCCCCCACCGTGCTGCGGCCCAGCGGCGCCGGATAGAATCGCTTTCGCAGTTCCACCATGACCTTCTGCCGAGGCTCGTCATCGAGCGCCAAGACCCCTTCGAGGGCCAATTGCCGAGCCGGTGCGAACTGCTCATCGCTCAAATGGGCCCGCAAGATGGCGTCGGCGTGCAACGTCAGGGCCTCTGTGAGATTGCTCGATTCCAGAGCCCCGCCGAAGGAAAGATGCGAACTGCCGACCGAGTCGGATCGCTGCAGGCCCAGACTGTCGAGCGCATCGCCCAATTGCCGGTTGTCGCGGTCGCCGGCCCCTCGGAAAATCCAGTCCGAAATGACGTTGGCCGCACCGCAGGCCCCCTCGGGCATGCGGGCCGCCCCGGCCGGCAACATGAACTCGAACGCCACCGACTCGACCCCGCCCATCGGCTCGCCCAACAGCACCATGCCGTTGTTCAACACGTATCTGTCTGCCTTCTGCTCCATGCACGATCCTCAGCCGTTCACAAAAGAAGGCGGATTCTACCACCCCCGTCGGCCTCTTTCAACAACATCTCACCGAGGCATGGCCCGAACCCGGCCGACGCGCGGTACCGCGGCCGTAGCGCTTGAATCGTCGGTGTTGAGACGGTAAGATGGCCTCTTTGTTCGGCGCCAAGGGATTGGGAGTTGCTCCTGGTGCCGTGCGGGACGCCGGAAACGTCGGCGTGGACCCTGTGGATTCGTAATTGATGGCCATTGTAACGCTGCAAGACATACACAAAGCCTTTGGCTCGGAGGTCGTGCTCGACCACCTGACCGTGGCATTTCATCCGGGCGAAAAGGTCGGCATGGTCGGTCCCAACGGCTCAGGCAAGAGCACAATTCTCAAGCTCATCACGGGGGCGGTGCAGCCCGACATGGGCCGGGTCATCCGCCAGAAGGGCCTGCGCATCGGCTATCTGCCCCAGGAGGCCACCTTCAGCGGGCAGCGGACGGTCATGGAGGAGATGCACGCCGGCGTCGATCACCTGCTTCGGCTCCAGGCGACCATCCACGAGGTTTCCAAGGAAATGGAGAGCCTCAGCAGCTCAGCCCTGCAGGCCAAGATGGCGCAGTATGACCGCCTGACCCGCGATTTCGAGCTGGCCGGCGGCTACGAGTACGAGATTCGCATCAACGCGACGCTGGCGGCGATGGGCTTCGAGCCCGAACTGCACCACGCCAGGACCACGGCGCTGAGCGGCGGGCAACTCTCTCGGCTCGGGCTGGCCCAGGTCCTGATGCTCGAAACCGACCTGCTGCTGCTCGACGAGCCAACCAACCACCTCGACCTCCAGGCCACCGAGTGGCTGGAGCACTTTCTGAGCAATTACCGCGGCGCCGCGATCATCATCAGCCACGACCGCTATCTGCTCGACAAGGTCGTCTGCAAGATCGTCGAGGTGGAAAACCGCAAGGCCGAGGTCTGGAACGGCAGCTACGGGACCTATATACAAACCAAGGAGACCGTCCGCCTCCAGCAGGAGCGGGAGCACGCCAAACGCGTCGAGATGGTCGAAAAGACACTCGACTTCATCGCCCGCAACAAGGATCAGGAGGGCATGCGGGGCACCGCCCGAGGGCGTAAGACACGTCTGAACCGTCTGCTCAAGGAGAACCCCGACTTCCTGGACAAACCCACCGACCAGAAAACGATCCACTTCTCCTTCGGCAAGGCGGGCCGTACCAGCGATATCGTCTTGCGTTGCGAAGGCCTGCGAAAGTCATTCGGCGATCTGACGCTGTTTGAGGATCTGACGTTCGACATCCTTCACGGCGAACGGCTCGGCATCACCGGTCCCAACGGCACCGGCAAGAGCACCCTGCTCAAGCTCGCCCTCGGACGCATTGAGCCCTCGGCCGGCACGATTCGCACGGGCGCCAGCCTGCGGGTCGGCTATCTCGACCAGCACGGAGACATTCTCGACCCGGCCAAGACCGTCCTCGACGAGGCGCGGAGCGTCCGGCCCGATCTGTCGGCCGAGCAGGTCCGCAGCCGTCTGGGGGCGTTCCTGTTCTCGGGCGACGACGTGTTCAAGCAGTGCGGCGACCTCAGCGGCGGACAGCGCAACCGCCTGATGCTCTGCAAGCTCGTACTGACCGAACCGGACGTGCTGGTCATGGACGAGCCGACGAACCACCTCGACATCGCCAGCCGCGAGATGCTCGAGGCGGCGCTCGACGAATACGCCGGGACGATCATCGTGGTCAGCCACGACCGCTATTTCCTCGACCGATCCGTGGACAGACTCCTCGTCGTCGGGACCGACGAACTGGGCCATCGGAGTCTGGGACGGACCGAGTTCGTCGTCGGAGAGCCCGCCTATTCGGTCTATGCCTCGCTGATTCGCCGGCGGAACGAGGCGGCCCAGCAGGCCAAACGATCCAACAAAGACAGCACCCGCAAGAGCCGATCACCCGCTGCCGCCGGCGACAAGGCCCGGACGGCAACGCCCGAAGAGCTACGACGGTTCAACAAGTATTCCCCCGAACAGATCGAGGAGATGATCCTCGAACTGGAGCATGAAATCGAACAGATGAAGGAGCGGTTCGGCGACGCGGAGATCTACAGGAACCCCGACCACATCGGCGAACTCCAGCGGGATTACGACGCTAGGACGGCCGAGCTCGAGTTGCTCTACCGCGCCTACGACCGCCGGACAGGATAGAACACACAGAGAAGGAGAAAGAACATGGCAGAATCCAGTTTGACGAAGAGCCCCACTACTCGGCGTGAATTCCTCGGGCACGCCGCCACGGCAACCGCCGCCCTGACCGCTGCATCGCTGTTGTCTTCGGCGGGTTGCTCCAGTTCGACGGCCAGATTGGGCGCGAGCAAAGGCGGCGGACTGATCGGGCCCGGCAACGTCGTGCTGTTCCAGGGCGACTCCATCACCGACGCCGGACGCGACAGGAGAAGAGAAGACCACGCCAACGATATCAGGGCGTTCGGGACCGGATACGCCCTGCTCGCAGCCGCCGCCCTGCTGGCCAATCACAGCGAGGCGAAACTGACCATCTACAACCGCGGGATCAGCGGGCACAAGGTCTTCCAGCTCGCCGAACGCTGGGACAAGGACTGCATCGCCCTGAAGCCCAACGTCGTCAGCATCCTGATCGGCGTCAACGACATCTGGCACACGCTCGACGGCCATTACGACGGCACAATCGAGGTTTACGAACGGGACTATCGCGCCCTTCTCGAACGGACGAAGCGCGAGCTTCCCGGCGTGAAGCTCGTGGTCTGCGAACCGTTCGTACTCCGCTGCGGGGCCGTGAACGAGAAGTGGTTCCCCGAATTCGACGGCTATCGGGCGGCAGCCCGGCGAGTCGCCACGGCCTTCAATACGGTATTCGTGCCGTTCCAGACGATGTTCGATGAAGCCGTACGGACGACCCCGCCGGCCTACTGGGCGGGCGACGGCGTCCATCCGACGCTCGCCGGCGCCCAACGGATGGCCCAGGCCTGGCTCGAGGCGGTCTCGACCGCCACAGCATAGGCGGGCTCGCCGGCCCACTTTGACCGAAATCGGCCCTCCATCGCCTGAAAAATGGTGTATGGTTTAGATAGCAGGCAATGGAGGAGCCGGTCATGAGCCGACAATCATACACCAAGTCCGTGGTGACGCCGCTTTCGCCCTGGGACGAACTCTGGTCCGGCTTCGAGCCGCAGGATTCTCGGACGGTGCGACGGTGGTCTCCGGCCGCGCTCGTGCCCTCTGCGATCGTGCTGCTGTCGATGTCAATCGTCACCGTCGTCACCATCGTGGGCATCGTCACCGCTGTGGCCGGCACGAAACCGCTGCAAGGCTCCGACGGCAATCTCTCGCGGTGGAGTTCGAGCCCGGAAATCCAAATCGGCGACAACAACGTCGGACCGTGGAGCTACACCACGATCGTCGACGGCCAGATGATCGAGCTGGCAATCGACGGGGAGTACATCGACGCGGTGTTCATCGCGCCGGAGCCATAGCGGGCCGCCATAGATCAGCGGTCAGTGCAGGGAGCTCCTGGCCTTTTCGGTGAACTTGATGATCTCATTCATCATGGCGACCGACTCGGATGGGAACTTCCCTGCGGCGGTCTCGCCGGAGAGCATGACGTAGTCGGTCCCGTCCAGGATCGCGTTGGCCACGTCGGTGACCTCGGCCCGCGTGGGCCGGCTGTGCGTCGTCATGTGCTCGAGCATCTGCGTGGCGGTAATCACGAACTTGCCCGCTTCGTTGCACTTGCGGATGATCCGCTTCTGCACGATGGGGACCTCGTAGATCGGGATCGCCACACCCATGTCGCCCCGCGCGATCATGATGCCGTCGGCGGCGTCGATGATGGAGTCGATGTTGTCGATGGCCTGGCGGTTCTCGATCTTGGCGACGATGCCGCAGTCCGGCCGGCGGGGTTTCACCATCGCGGCCACATCGCGAACGTCGGCCGCGTCGCGCACGAACGACAGCGCCACGTAATCGACGCCGTGCTCGATGCCGAACCGCAGGTCCCTCTTGTCCTTGTCCGTCATGGCGTCGAACTCGATATTCGCCCCCGGCATGTTGATGCCCTTGCGCTCCTTGAGAATGCCTCCTTCGACCACGACGGCCTTCAGGCTGGTCGCCGAGCTTTCCTTGACGCGGAGAATCAGATAACCGTCGTCGATGAAGATGAACTGGCCCTTCCTGATCCTCGTCAGGTCGCCGACATAATCGAACGGGATGGTCTTCGGACCGCAGGCCGTCCCATCGTTGGTCAGCCAGACGATGGACTGATTCTTCAATTCCTTGGTCTTGCTGCCATGGAACCGCCCGATCCGGATGCGAAAACCCTCCAGGTCCTGCATGATGCGGATGCGGCGTCGGTACTTGGCGTTGAGCCGCCGGACCAGATCGATGACCTCGCCGTGCTGGGCATGTGTCCCGTGGGAGAAATTCAGGCGGACCACATCGAGGCCGGCCGCGAACATCTTGCGCAAGACCGTATAGTTGCTGCTGGCCGGACCGATGGTTGCGATGATCTGGGTCTTGGGCATGACGGCGACACTCCTTTCCACACATCGTGCATCTTGCTCAATCGGAACCACCAGTTTACCGGGTCTTGTGGCGGCCGATCAATCAAATCCCCTTCCGATCCGTCGTCAAATCTGGTAATTTGCACCGGACCCGCCGGAGAGACCTCGGCGTGTGACAAAGCGAAATACAGTGGGAGACCGGGATGATGCCAGTCGTCGTCATCGTCGCAGTGGTTGCATTGATCGTCGTCGGAGCGATCGCAGGCCACCTCAGCACCAGGAAACGCCGTGAGGCGATGCTCGCCCTGGCGACCCGGCTGGGTCTGCACTTCGATCCGGGCAAAGACCGGGACCTGGCCCGCCGCTTCGAGTTCCTCGACAGACTCCGCCAAGGCTCCAATCGCTATGCGTTCAACGTTCTGACGGGCCGCTACCACGACCAAGACGTCACGGTCTTCGACTATCACTATGAGACGCACTCCAGCGATTCCAAGGGGCACCAGGAAACGCATCATCACTACTCCTCGTTCTTCATCATTCGCCTGCCGGCGTCGTTCCCGGAACTGACGATCGGGCCCGAGGGCTTTCTCTCCAAGATTGCCCAGGCCGTCGGCTACGACGACATCGATTTCGAATCGCACGAGTTCAGCCGCAACTTCTCCGTCCGCTCGAAGGACAAGAAGTTCGCCTACGACGTCTGCAACGCGAAAATGATCGAGTATCTGCTGGCCCATCCCGATCTGACGATCGAGATCGAACGCGATGCCCTGGCCATCTCGTTCAGCCGGAGACTGAAACCCGAACAGATCGAACCCAACCTGCAGAGACTCACCCAGGTCCGGTCCCTGCTGCCCGAGTACCTGTTTGCACGGAGTTGATTATGTGGGTCCCGTTCGTCATCATTGCGGCAGTCGTTCTCTTGCCGATCCTGTACGTGGTGTTGACCTACAACACGCTCGTGGCACTGCGAAACCACATTCGCGACGCCTGGGCCAATATCGACACGGAATTGAAGCGCCGGTACGAGTTGGTGCCCAACCTCGTCGCCACGGTCAAAGGCTATGCCGCACATGAGAAGGAGGTCTTCGATCGCATCACGCAACTGCGGGCCCAGTGCATGGCCAGCCACGGCAGCCCGACACAGCAGGCGGCCGACGAGAACCAACTGGTGGCGGCCTTGCAGAAACTGATGCTCGTCGTGGAGAACTACCCGCAACTGAAGGCGGATCGGAACTTCCTCGAACTCCAGAAGGAGCTGGTCAATACGGAGGACCGCATCCAGGCGGCCCGGCGGTTCTTCAACGGGAACGTCCGCGATTACCGGAACAAGTGCGAAACGTTCCCGAGCAACCTCATCGCGAGCGTCTTCGGCTTCCAGAGCGAGGACTACTTCAACGTCGATCCGGCCGTCCGCGAGGTGCCCAGCGCCGATTTCAGTCGCCGAGGCGCCGACGGAGGCGGTCTTTAGGGCTGCTCTTTCTCCGGCTCCACACGGCGAATGGAGATGATCCGCACGGGATCGGTCGGTAGATGCATGTTGGTGACCGGCACCTCGCCGATGCGGTCCACGACGTCCATGCCTTTGACCACCTCGCCAAAGACGGTGTGCTTGCCCGTCAGCCAGGGCGTATCCGCGAGATTGATGAAGAACTGCGAGCCGTTCGTGTTCGGCCCGGCGTTGGCCATTGCGACACTACCCCGTTTGGGGGCGTGGGATTTGAGCTTGTCGTCATACCGGTATCCCTGGTTGACGTAGACGTCCTTGAGGCTCATCGCGTGAACGCGATCGTTCACCTCCTGCTGCCGCTCGGCGAGTTGCTCATTGGTAGTAATGCCCATCAAGCGGAACAGCGGACGGAGCACGGCGTTGTTGAAATCCTCCTGCGAGCGAATGGCAAGCCACGGGTGGGGACGGCCCTGCTCGTCCAGGACCTTGAGCTTGTCCAGTCCGAGGGCGTCGGCGTTGATCTCATCCTCGAACTGATAGCCCGGCCCCCCCTCGCCGTTCCCGAGCGGACAGCCGCCCTGGATCATGAATCCCTTGATGACGCGATGGAAGGTCAGGCCGTTATAGTAGGCCTTTCGGACCTTGTGTTTGGTAGCCGGATCGATGAACACCTTGGCCCCTTCGGCCAGGCCCAGGAAATTCTCAACGGTCTTCGGGGCCTCCGTGGCGAACAATCTGACGACGATATCGCCGTGATTGGTCTTGATGAGGCAATGCGGATCGGGCGCCGGCTCATTCGACTCGGTCGCCGTCAGTATTGCACCGAAACAAAGAACGAGGGTCATCGCTGCCATCCGATTCATATGTTCTCCTTTGTAAACAGGACGGTCTGTCTTGTCCAAACGACCCCATTATAGCGAATTCCAGGGCCTTTTGCCAGCGTTCTGTTCGGCTGGAAGAACCCCAACACACGGGAGACCACAACCGGGCCATGTCTTCCACAGAAGCGGTGATCGGGACGCTCAACCCGGCGAAATGCGGGATTTGGAGGGCGAAAAGGGAGCATTCTTTGGGCCGGGCAGAGATGGGGTGTCGGCAAGAACAGACCGGACGGCCACCGGCGCAGGTACAGCAGAGACCGTCAGTTCTCCTCTGCGTCGCCGACCACGATCCGCTGGCCCAGACGCTGACAGCTTTCGCAGTGGCAGCAGCCGACCTGC
The DNA here is from genome assembly GCA_012719085.1 of Planctomycetota bacterium. Taxonomy (GTDB): domain Bacteria; phylum Planctomycetota; class Phycisphaerae; order Sedimentisphaerales; family Anaerobacaceae; genus Anaerobaca. The sequence continues at coordinate 12,475 of JAAYBA010000473.1, read as the reverse complement.
CGCAGATGCGACGAGCCCGCCAGGCGGCGTGTCTCCACCAGCCGGGCCCCTTTGGCCTCCATCTTGCGGAATGCCATCTTCGCCTCGCGGTTGTCGTGGTAACCGACGGCATCGACGATGACGGCCACCCGCTTGTCGCGCTGCAGAAGGCCCAGGGCCGCCGCTTTGACCGCCCCTTCGGCGCAGGCGCCGACGAGGATGAACTCGGCCGCACAGACCTCGCTCAGCAGGCGATCGATTCGAGGTTCGTCGAACGGGTCCACGCACCGCTTGTGGAGCACCACTTGCTGATAGCGACGGAGCATGTCGCGCGGCAGGTCCGTACTGCCGTCGGCCGGAAAACTGATCCGGTTCGGCATCAGCGTGTAGCTGATCTTCTCCTGACCGGGAGTGCCGTCGACGCAGTACCTCGGGTCGCCGTTGTTGCTGTCGGGGTAGATCTCGCACGTCGAGATGATCGGGATCTCGCGTCGCCGGGCCCAAGCCATCATCCGACGGATGTGAGCCAATACCCTGCGGTGGTTCCGGATGCAAGCGCCGCCGTCGGCCAGGAGGTAGTCTCTCTGCGTATTGATATCGACGAGAACCTGCCTCCGTTTTGCCCTGACCATTTGAAGTATCATCCTTCAACTTCCTTTCCGCACCGTCCGGTTTCCCTGGCTCTGGAACACACACGGCCCACAAAAGAGTTCATCTGCCTATTCATCGTGTGCCGGTATGCGCCACTTTAGTAACGCCGGTAAGAGAAATTTATTCACACCTTCACGCCACTTCGGGCTTCTCATATAATGCGCGGCCAAAACCTACTATAGAGCACCGGATTCGCTGTTTTGAACACGAAGAAACGATGAAGCGTACACTGAAAGAATACGACACAATTGCGTTGAAACCGGAAGTTCTGGCCGCGCCGATCGATTTCGAACGAGTTTTCGGACGACAAGGATCCGTTCATATCGAAATCGGATCGGGGAAGGGGACTTTCTTATTCCAGCAGGCCAGGATGTATCCCGATGTGGATTTCCTGGGGATCGAGTGGGCGAGCAAATACTATCGCCACGCGGTGGATCGTCTGGGCCGATGGGGGCTGACCAACGTCCGCATAATTCGAGCGGATGCGGCGGCGTTCCTTCGAGACCATGTGCCGGCGGATTCGGTGGGCGGCTTTCACATCTACTTCCCCGATCCCTGGCCGAAGAAGCGGCATCACAAGCGGCGCTTCGTCCAAAAGGACAACGTGGCCATGCTGATCGAACGGCTCAAACCGGGCGGCACGATCCAGTTGGCCACCGATCATGAGGGCTACTTCGAGCAGATGCAGGAGGTGACCTCGGCTTTTCGCCGTGAGTTGGAGGAGATTGCGTTCGTGCGTCCGGCCGGCGCCACAGAAGGCGAACGGACCGGGACCAACTACGAACGCAAGTACATCCGCGACCGAAGGACCATTCGGGTTCTCGCCTTTCGCAAGAGGTCGGCAGGCCCGAAGCCGTAGAACCGATCGGGCTTTCCGTGCGAGGCGCAGCAGTCGCTTCGCCGGGCGGTCATCCCGCGTCGACGCGGCTCAGCACCGTCAGGGCCACGCGCTTGACATAATCGTCGGAGTCTTCTGCGGCTGCCTGGATGTGGTTCCGCAGGGGGGCGGCTTTCATCCCGAGCCTGTCGAGCGCCACGATGGCGAACATGCGGGCCTTGTCGGTGGGGTGCTTCAGCGCCGCCGCCAACACGGGCAGGCCGTCTCGTTCGGCGCCCCAGTCGCACAGGGCATGAGCGGCGGCGATGCGCACCACCACCGAGGAATCGACCAGCCGGGCCTTCACCGCCGACTTGGCAAAGGCAACATCCCCTGCGAAGCGGCCGCTGGCGTGCAGCCCCACCACCGCCCAGTATCGAATCGAGGGCTTCGCGTCGTCCAGATAGGGAAGATAGGAATACACCGCATTGACGCCTTTGTGGTCCAGCGCTTTGAGCTTCCAGAGCCGCTTGCGCAGATTCGATGTATCGAGCCGGGCCTGCCAGGGATCGGTCCCTTTCGAAACCGGGCGACCTGACACGGGATCGCCCAGCCTGTACGTCATCAGATCGCTGTCGCGAAATCCGATGCGGCAGGCCTTGGCATACAGGATCTCCCCCGACCCGAGCGGTACGGGTCGGTCGTACAACAACCAGCCCGTGCGACTCTTCGGATCGCCGCCGATCCGGTAGGCGACCGAAGCGCCGCCCGTCGCACAGGCGATCGTCACAGCACCTCGATCCGCCGAGCGTCCCGTCCGCTTGACAACGACAGGAGCGGCTGTCGTTTCGTACGCCCCGCCGGGCCGCTTCAACTCGTCAAAGATCGGCTCGGGGATCAGACCGAGATCCCGCGTGTCCTTGTACCATTTCTCGTGGGCCGCTCGCAGCCGTTCGAGCACCTTTGCATAGGCGGGCTCGCCGGCCAGATTCCGGATCTCGTGGGGGTCGGAGGCGGTGTCGTAGAGTTCCTCGATCGGCTTGGTCGGCTCGAAATACTGTTCCTGCGGACCTTCCAACGATCCCTCGGCATGAAGCCGGCGCATCGCCTGCATCGTGGGCATCTCGTTCATATAGCGGATGTCCTGGGCGCGCGTGAGGTACCACATGTAGTTGCGGATGTACTTGAATCGCTTGTCGCGCACGGCCCGAATCATGTCGTACGCTTCGTCCATGCGATCGCGGGCCGCGTAGATGTATTGACGCGGCTTGGCCTTTCGCCGGCCCAGAAACGCGCGGCCCTGCATGTGCGAAGGGATCTCCACTCCGGCCAGCGAGAGCATCGTCGGCGCGAAATCGATGAAGGCGATCAGATCGTCGTTGATCGTTCCCGGACCAACGGCCTGCGGCCGGTTCGGCATGGCACGATTGCGCCACCTCGAGGGGACGCGAATGATCAGCGGAACGCGAAGACCCGAATCGTAGATCCATCGCTTGGCGCGCGGCAGCCCGCGCCCGTGATCGCCCCAGAACCATACGATTGTGTCGTCGGCCAGGCCGTCCCGTTCCAGATCCTCCAGCACCTGCCGGACCTGCTTGTCCATCAGGGTGATGATGTCGTAGTACTGCGCCCAGTCCTGGCGGACGTCGGGGGTGTCGGGGTAGTACGGCGGAAGCTCGGCCTTGGCCGGGTCGTGCCGCTCCGTGGGACTCAGACTCGCCAGCCGCTTCAGCATCGCCTCGCTGCGGTTGCGAATCTGGCTCTCGTGTGTGGTCGTGAAATTGATCACGGCGAAGAAGGGCTTGTCCTTGGGACGATTCCGCCAGTGCGCGGCGGCGCTCGATTCATCCCACGCCGTCAGGGGAGGATCGAACTGATAGTCGGTCTTGGAGTTGTTGGTGCAGTAATAACCCGCCGCACGGAGATACTCGGGGAAGCACCTGACTTCATGCGGCGGCACGCCCGCACAGCGCATGTGGTGTGTCCCGATCGTCGTCGGATACATCCCCGTGATGATGCCGGACCGCACGGGCGCGCAGACGCCGGCGTGGGCGAACACATTGTCGTATCGCACGCCCTCAGAAGCGAGACGATCCACATGGGGCGTCACCGCATAGGCGTCCCCATAGCAGCCCAGGTCCGGGCTGATGTCTTCCGTGCTGATCCAGAGAAAATTGGGCTGGTCCTTCCGCACCGCGCCCCGCGTGAGAGTCGAATGTCCCGGCAGCAGCATCGTTGCCACAGAGCCGGCTGCGATCTGCAGGAACCGGCGCCTGTCCCAATGGCCGCTCATATCACCTCCGGACCGGCGAGTCCATTGCGGTACCTGCTCGAAGCGGACCGCCGTTCGCTTCCAACAGGTGGCGGCCCCTTCCATCGGGTCCGTCGGAGTCGTTCTATTGGGGCGTCCCAAGGATCTTCAGAGAATCCTCGATCAGAGGAAGGGCCTTGGTCTCAACCTTCGGGTTGTCGGCCGTTCCGGTGACTTCCATGCGGACGACGGCGCCGCCGAGCCCCTCGGTCAGCGACTGGAAGATGGATGGCTTGGCCGCCGCCACGCGCCGCCCGCGAGCGGTCAGCGTCAGGGCGATCCCCCGGTCGTTCAGATCCATACTCCCGCTGCCGGTGAAGGCCAGGTTGCGTCCGGACATATCAAACGTGCCGATCAATAACTTCTCGCGTTTGAGATACGATTCGACGAGCATCCGCTCGAAGGCATAGTCGGCCGGCTCCGTGAGACTCAGCACAGACAGCAGCGTGGCCAGCGGCGAAACCCGACCGACCTGCATGTCCGCAACATCGACTCGACAGACCCCCAGACGGGATGAACCATCGCCGATCCGAGCCCCCAGCCCCAGCGTTGCATTCATCGTCCCACTGGTGGTATTCGTCTCGGCCGCCTGATCGAGCCTTCCGCCCAGAAGGAACTTCTGCAGATCGACCCGAACCAGGCCGATCGTCGCCAGATACTCCACGACGGACGTCTGGATCTGCTCGATCCGGAGGCTGCCAAGGAGGCGACCGCCGTGGCACCGGCCGAGGAAGTTCTCCGCCGACCACGTCCGGCTGTTCGGATCATACAAAAGCTCGGCATTGAGGTCCGTCACATCCTTGCCCTTGATACTGATTCGATCGGCCGCCAACTGCAACCGTCCGCTCGAGAATCCGGTCGCCGTATCGTAGATCGCCGCGACGTCGACGGTTCCACGCACCTCCGCGCCGGTGCCCGAGATATTGAGGCTGCATGTCTTGAGGTCCATCCGCCCATCGACTTCAACGCGTCTGCTGTCGGCCCCCGAGATCTTCAGGGTCTCGATATCGAGGTCGAACGGCCCCCTGGGGGCCGAATCACGGTAAATCCCTCGGAAGCTCTCCGGCAGCGACTGCCCCAATGCCTGCGTGAAGAGGACATCGCGCGCCTGCACCGTGAAGGTCCCTTCCCCTCGGCTGTCGGGCAGAAGGCTCACGCGCCCATCCACCTGCACGGTCGGCGTCAGGGAAGGATCGGATTGAAGGGCCGGAGCCGCCTGGATTTCTTTGAACGCCACCTGCCGTGCATCCAGTCTGACCGTGCCGCGAACGTCGTGCAGCGGAAACGGAAAGCTCTTATGCTCGATCTTGTTCCCCAGACAGGTAACCGAGACGGCGTAGTCGGGCGGCTCGTTGCCATCGGACCTTTGCCAATCCATAGCCACATCCACCGCCCCTTCCGGATGGAACGCCAGGACGTAGGAACGGACGGACTCGGGCAACAGGCTCATCACCGTCTCGTCCAACGGCGTCTGCCTCGTGGCCACGGTCAGATTGTACCGGCCCGCCCGACCGGCTCTGGCGAACTGCATGCCTCCCGTCAGACGGACCTCGCTCTGGCGATAGCGCCCGACGCCATCGCGAATCGCCGCCGAGTCGGGTGTGATGGACGCCTCCGCCGAGACATCCGAAACCACCAGGGGCCACGAATCCATCTTCACGGTGGCATTCCGGACGGAGACCTCGGCCGAGAAGCCGATGGGATCGGCGTGGTTGGGATCGTCGCGGGTGAACACTTGCGCACTGACGTTGGCGGTGCCGGTGGTTTCGAACCGTTTCGTCAGGGCCCCGTATGGCGCCGGGAGGGCTTGTCGCAACGTCGCGTCCAATGGGATGTTGTTGGCATCGATCGTGATATCATACAGCGGCCGAGGCGTATCGCGTCCGACCACTTCGCCGGCCAGCCGGATCTGATGTCCGTCCGCACGGGCGACAACATCGGTCAGAACGATGCTCTCCCGGTCGAGATACAGACGACCGGTCAGGCCTTTCAATGGATACGGAAACTTCTGATATGTGGCAGCAACTCCGTTCATATCGACGACGATGTGGCTGTGTCGATCCGACGGACTCGATCGATTCAGACGATACTCGACCGCGACAACGCCGCTTGGTTGAAAAGCATTCCATACCTGCTTTTGGCCGGGCTGAAGCGCTTCATACAGATCGTCGTCCAGAACCATATTGTCGCTGGCAATCGAGAACTGGTGTTGCCGATCCTGTCCGAAACCTCTGATCCAGCCGTCAATGTGTATGTTGACATCGCCGTGTTTGCCCTTGAGCTGATTCAGCGTCACGCCGGACTGCGAGAAGTCCACGGCACCGGCCAGGTGGTCGATCGCATAGGGAAACCGACTGTCTCGAATGGAAAGGTCTTCGCAGATCACGCTCCCCACAACCTCGCTCTCGTGGAGCGCGTCGAAACGACCGCGTGCCTGCAGGATGATCGACCCCACCTTTCCGAACGGACGGTACCGGGCAAAGAACCGCTGCGCGGCCGCGATCGCTCCGGACTGATGCCGCGTCTCGCCTGCCACCAGACGAAGGGCATCAACTTCCGGGCTGTGCTTGCTGTGCAGATCGTTGATCTGCATGTTCAGTTCGTAGGCCCCCGATGGATCGTACCTCAGGTCGGCGGCCAACAGATCGATGGCCCAGGCGCGTTCCAGAGACGGAATATCCGTCGAGGACACCCCCCCAGCCACCTCGAACCATCCACGTCCCCAGGACCCTCGCAGGGCACTGTCTCCGTAGCCACCGGAAAGCTTGGCCGTCTGGATCTCGAAACCATAACCGGCGCCCCCCGCCGCGGGAAACCCAAGCTGGGCCTCGACGGGCACGGAGGTAACCACCTCCACCTCCCCGCCGGACACCTTGCAGTACCGCAGCCTTCCTTGCCGCAGGGTGACAACCGGCACCCGACCGCTCTTGCCTGTCGACGGGCGGAGCCGCACACCGGCGATGTTCCACCGGCCCGAATCGAGGTCGGATTGCACATCCACCACGAAGTCCTCGATGCGAATCTCGGTGACCCGTGGCGACAGCAGCAGCAGACTGCCCAGGCTGAACTTGGCGTAGACGCTCTTGGCTCGCAGGATCGTGTCGTCGTAGAACAGGTCTTCTCGCTCGGGACGAATGACCATGCCGTCGATGGAGACGGACGCATTGCGGGAAAAGTTGAACGCCCCCATCTCGATCCGCGTGCTGGTCAGCCGGCTGATCTCCGCGGCGGCAATGCCGGGCAGCGCCCGGGCCACCCACACCCCCAGGATGACCGTCGCACCCAGGAGGATGGCCAGCAGGGCTGCCAGACGCACGAGGACCCGGCGACGCCAGCCCTGCTTGGTGAAATCCGCGTCACTGCCTGAACGTAAGGATCGTGCCATGAGAAACCACGCACTCTTCGAACCGCAATGCTATCGCAATCGCCGAATCGCCTTGTCGGAAATATCGCGCCGGCAGCAGGCCCCTTCGAAGGCGATACAATCGACGGCCTCATACGCCCGCGTCTTGGCGGCCGCGATATCCTGCCCGAGAGCCGTCACGCCCAGGACGCGTCCGCCGCTGGTGACCACGTGCCCGTCCTGCTGCTTCGTCCCGGCGTGAAAAACGACCACATCGGCCAACGATTCGGCTTGCGCGATTCCGCTGATGATCTTGCCCTTCTCGTAGGCGTCGGGATACCCTCCCGATGCCATGACAACGCACACGGCCGGACGCGGGTCCCACTGGAGACGGATCTGGTCCAGCCGCCCATCGCACACCGCCAGGAACACCTCCAGCAGATCGCTCTGGAGCCTCATCAGAATCGGCTGCGTCTCCGGATCCCCGAAGCGCACATTGAACTCGAGAACGCGGGGGCCCCCGCTGGTCATCATCAAGCCGGCGTAGAGAACCCCTCTGTAGGGCGTGCCGTTTCGATTCATCGCATCGACGATGGGAACGAGAATCTCTCGCGAAATCCAGCTCATCGTCTCATCGGTGACCACCGGCGCGGGGCTGTAGGCCCCCATCCCACCGGTGTTGGGTCCCGTGTCGTCGTCGCCGATCGGCTTGTGATCCTGCGACGATTCCATCAGATAGATGTTGCGCCCGTCGACGAAGGCCAGGATCGACGCCTCTTCCCCCAGAAGCTTGTCCTCCACGATCACACGGTCGCCGGCGGCGCCGAAGATCCGGTCCACCATGATCCGCTCGGCCGCCAGGATGCCGTCGGATGGTTCGTCGCACACAATGACGCCTTTGCCCTTGGCCAGTCCCGCCGCCTTGATCACCACGGGCTCGTCGCGGCTGGCAATGTACGCCTTCGCATCGCTGAAGCGATCGAAGACGTGTGACTCGGCCGTGCTGACCGCGCTGGCGCGCATCATCTGCTTGGCGAAGGCCTTGTCGGCCTCCAATTGCGCCGCCGCACCGCTGGGACCGAATGCCTTGATGCCGGCCGCCTCCATCGCATCGACGATCCCGCCGGCCAGCGGATCTTCGGGACCGACGACGACCAGACCGATCTTCTGCGTCCGCGCGAAGTCCACCAGGGCCGCGATGTCGTTGTCCTCGATGGCGATATTCTGGCCGCAGAGGGCCGTCCCGGCATTGCCCGGCGCGATGTAGAGTTTGCCGAGTTGCTTGGATTGTTTCAGCTTCCAGGCGATCGCATGTTCGCGTCCCCCGCTGCCGACCAGCAGTACGTCCATTCTTCTACCTCAACTGTCATCCTGAATCCGGCGGCAATCGTAGCCGAGCACGCTGCCTGTCGCCCGCCCCGGCCGATCATGGTGGTCTACTCTACCAGAGACCTGCCGCGTGCTCAAGGCGATTGTTTCTCATCGGACACGCTCGGGGATCCACAGGGGGCCGGAGCGAAGCGGAGTGGGAGACGGGGCGTCGCGCACGGGGGCACTCCGGCCGGTGCAGCGTCACACCCGCACCGGGCCCACCCGGGCGTCGGCCGGCTGGTCGATCCGTAACAGAGGCGCAGGCCCACCGAGGCGTGCAGGCTACGGCACGGCGTACCAGGCAACGCCCTCGTAGTACCAGACGTCGCTCGGGAACTGGCGGAGCCTCGCCACTTCGGTTTCGCTCGGGGTGTAGAAATGCACCGCCGCACTGCGCGACCAGAAGCGATACACCGGGAGAGCCCACGAAGGCTGCTTTCCCGGTGGATAGGCATAGAACGCGACGCCCTGGTACGTCCAAATGAAGGACTGCTCGTTGATGAGCTTGGCCGCTTCCTTCTCGCTGAGCGTATACAGGTGCGACATGGTCTGGTCCGACCAGAAGCGATACACGGGCAGGCAGTTCGGGTCCGAGGTGTCGGGGAAGGCGCGAAGCATGGTGCCCTCGAGCTTCCACACATCGGAATACTCGTTGACAAGGTTGTTCTTCTCCGATTCGTTGATCGTGAAGAAGTGCGCCTTGTTCACGGGGGACCAGAAGCGATAGACCGTCTTCAGCGACGCCTCGATGATCTTGCCCGCCTCCACCACGATGTTGTCCAGATAGGCGCGTCCCGCGGTGATGGTCAGTCCGGTCGATCGCCCGCCGAGATACACGTACAGGGGTCGACCTCCCCATGTCCCTCGGACCAAACCGTCGAAGGTGGCCCAGGCATATTCGGGACCATAGCCGCCGAGACTCATGTAAAGAACGTCGTTCTGCGAATCGTACGAGACGTACAATGTCCCGTCGTTCTCCCACCGCTGGAAATACCCTCCCAGGGTGGAATACCCATGGACCCGTTCGTAGCGATAGCTCCGGAAGTTCTCGACGCATCCCACGCTGAGTTCGACCCGCCGAGAGGACAGATTCTCCGGGCTGGGTGTCAGCCCGATCCCGATGCTGCCCTCTTCGTTGAGAGTGAACAGGTCATAGTGGAAATCGACCTTCATCGCGAAATCGTATCGTGGGTCCAGCCGCCAGGCATTCGACAGGAACCCTGCGAATCCGCCGGTCGCCAGCGCCGAGGTCCGAAGCTCGAGACGCTTGTTCGCCTCCACCACGCGGCCGTTGTTGGGATCCTCGAACAGCTCCTTCCACAGGGGGGCTCGCTGGTTGTCGTCGAAGGTGTCCTTCAGGGCAATCTGATTGAGCGAGTCGGTCGAGCCATCGCTGACGATGATGGTCGTGCCGTTCGCGTACGCGTTTGTACAACACACCAAGGCAGCACAAGCGACCCCCAGAGTGAACACACAAAGGCGTGCATTTCGTGTCATCGTTTTCATCCCCCTTCTCCTTTAGTTAGGGTGCTTGCCATTCCTGACCACGCAGACCATCCGCGCAAGGCGGCCTTCTGCACACGAGACTCATGGGAATCCGTTCCGAAAGGTTGCGTCCGAACCGGCGCGATCACCCGCCGATTCCACCTCGATCAGATGGCCCCGGCGTCCCTATCGCAACGCGCAAAAAGACCCGCCGATCCCGGATCAACACCCTTGTTTGGACAATTGCCGCTTCCTTGGCAGATATAGCAGTCCTTGACCGCTCACTATCCACTATAGCAGCCGCCTGCCCGATGTCAAGCATTCAGGGAAAAACTTGGAGTCTTTTTCGCCGCCCCCCCACCGTGCCGTCAAACAGCGGCCTCCGCCCGGTTTCAGGGGGATTTGCTCGCCTGGCCGGTTCCGCCGTAGGCCCCCATATTGACGCGTCTTCCATTCGGATCGGGCTCGTCGCCGGCTGCATCGGCCGGGTTGCCGGCGTCGATGCAGGGGCTCGTGGTCCCGTCGATCACCCAGACGCCGGCTTGGGCATTCCAGCGTCCGGCCGCCGACTTGAGGTGGTAATCGCCCGTGTTCGAATCCGCGAAGAGCGGATCGGCCTCGAAGTTGCCTTCTCCCTGCCAGCCCCCCCGAATGTTGTTGAATCGGATGTCATATGCCCCCGCCGAAACGCCCGGCTCGACATACACCTCGTTCTCCCAGACAATGTTGTTCCGAACCGACGCCTGCCTGCCCGGCCCCCCCGTCGAATCCAGGTGCAATCCGTTGGGCCGGTTGCGGGCGATCGTGTTGTTGACGATCAGCGGAATGGAGTTCAGGCAGTAAAGGCCGCCGCCCCAGTAGGCGGAATTCCGGGCGATGACGTTGTTGGAAACGGTCGGCTCGGCGGCATAGATGTGCAGGCCACCACCGTCCCAGTCGGCGGTGTTGTCGACGATGGTGTTGTTCGTAATCACAGCCTGAGAACCGTCGTGACAAGCGATCGCACCGCCACTGACGGCATGGTTGTCGGAGAAGATGCAATGATCGATCGTCGGGCTCGAGGCAGGACCGGCCGCCACAGTCCCGGTGATCGGATCATGCGTCTTGCAGCAGAGCACCGCTCCGCCGACCAGATCGACAAAGTCGGCCGCCCCCGCGTAGGGTTTGCCGGCATACTGAAAGCGGCAGTATTGCAGCACATCGTCGTCGCCGGAGTGGACGAACCGAATACCAAGCCAGCCTTCGCCGGTATCGATCGCACTGAACTTGATGGGGTCGCTCTCGACACCGACGGCGCGCAGCGTCGCATCCCGACCGACGGTCAGCCCGAAGTGGCCTGCGAATCGGACGGCCACCCCCCGCTGAATCGTCAACGCCTGCCCAAGGGGAACCTGGATGTCACCCGCAACGATGTAGGGACCGTTGGCCTTGGTCCAGACACCGCTGACCGGCCCGGCGGGAATGAGGGTGCCCGCCCCCCCCACCGCATGCAGTCCGATCCTTCGGTAGGGAGCGTTGCTGCTGGTCGAGGTGACGTGGAGCAGGCCGGTGTAAACGCGCTCCCGGTCCGGAGCGAAACGGACTCGTACCTCAACCGACTGTCCCGGCAACAGCGTATGCTGGCTCATCGGATCAAGGAGGGAAAATACCCCTCTGGCATCGGAGAGACTCAGCGAACTGATGTCGAAGCTGACCTTGCCGGTATTGGCCATCGTGACCGTGAGGACCTCTTCGTCGCCCACGGCGACGCAGCCGAATTCCAGCATCCCGGCCGGCCGAATGGCAATCAGGGGCAGGTCCAGATGATTTTCATAGGCCCCGATGTCGATCACCCCGCTGTACACCCGTGCGTTGCCCGCCAGATCGGCGGTCCCGGCGGCGTCCTCGTTTCCGGCGTTGATACAGGACGAGCAAAGCTGCAGCGTCCAGTTGGCGGCCAGGCCGTCGTAGTCCGCTCCTGCGGCGGTGCTGGGATCGACAAAGCACGGGTGGCTGTCGATGTTCTCTCGGCCGGCGTATCCCCCCTGGACATTGGAGAACGACACGGCCACCTCCGACTCGTAGGTCTGGATCTGATACTCGGCGTTGCCCCAGACGATCGTGTTCGTCACCTCGGTCCCGTACTCGGACTCGCTGAAGACTCCGCCCAGTGCGTTGTGAACGATCGTGCAGTTGTCGATGGTCACTGTGCTGCCGCGGTCACAGCAGATTCCGCCGCTCTGCGGGACGCCGCCGATCGACGTGTTGTTCGCGACAAGGGTATTGCTGATAACGGCCGAACTGCGATAGCAGTAGATTCCGCCGGCCCGGTCGCAGATGTTGTTGACAATCTTGCAGTGCGTGATGGTCGGGCTCGACTCGTGACAGCAGACGGCGCCGCCGAGGAGATTGTTGCCCTCGTCCGCTGTGGCAATCACGCCCGCGGCCGCCTTCTTCGCGTACGTGATCGAGCAATAGCTCAACACATCGTCCTGGCCGGAAGCCACGAAACGCAGGCCTTCCCAGCCCCTCTGGCGGT
>JAAYBA010000472.1 GCA_012719085.1 Planctomycetota bacterium | reverse complement strand
GCGGGGGGCGCTGCCGGCGATGCCGAGTTGCGAGGGCAGCTTGCCGGTGTCGAGATAGTCGCCCTGGCCGTCGAGGTCGAGGGCCAGGCCGTCGTAGCCGGGGACCCACTGCGGATCGCCGATCAGCATGGCGTGATTTCCGTGGCCCGAGGCGTCCAGGGCGACGGGGCCCTGCCCTTCCTCGAACGGCCACCAGCCGATCAGATGGGGGTCGATGATGAGGCCGCTTTCAGCACCCAAGGCGCCGCCGGCCGTCGCGCACAACAACAGACCGAATGTGAGATAGAAACCTTTCCCGCTCATGGCTCATCCTCCCTTCGCAACCACACGGAACCCGATTCCGAATCGTGCGTGCCCGCGTCGCACCCACACGCTTGCCATGTCAATGATACCGACGCCCCCCCGCCCAAGTCCAGCGGAATCGCGTGCTCGCTCTGGCATCTTGTGGTCTCGCTACATCAACAGTGGCCGGCAACCGGTCATCGGCGGTCCATCCGCCCCCTACGGCCATCGATCCAAGACAGTCCGCTTTGCCCCACGTTTGTCCTCCCAAGCGCCCCGTCTTTGTCACCTCGAGCGCAGCCCATCCTACAGGCCTTATGAGACGGCGCGTCGCAGGGCGAGCGTCCCATTCGACGTTGCTCAGGGCAGGCTCCCGCTCGCCTTGTGTGTCGTGCGGGGACGCACGACCTACGGGACGGCGGAAGAACTGGGCGCAGCCGGGGATTGCCACGGCGGCGGGCGACGGTATGATGGGCGGCTGTGGATTGGATTGCGTAAGGGGCCTGGAGTTGTTGCGATGGTGGCGTATGTGCTCATGGCGGTGGGGTTCGTCCTTGTCATCAAGGGGGCCGACCTGTTTGTCAGTGGGGCCTCGTCGCTGGCCAAGAGGCTGCACGTCTCGGACCTGGCGATCGGCTTGACGGTGGTGGCGTTCGGCACGTCGCTGCCCGAACTGGGCGTCAACGTGACCGCCAGCATCCGGGGCGATGCCGGCATCACGATCGGCAACGTTCTGGGCTCCAACATCGCCAACATCCTGCTGATCCTGGGCGTCGCGGGCGTCATCTTCCCGCTGGCGGTGGCCAAGGGCACGGTCTGGAAGGAGATCCCGCTGAGCCTGCTGGCGGCGCTGCTGGTGGGCGTCCTGGCCAACGACCGCATCATCGACGGCGCGGATCTCTCGCATCTGACGCGGATCGACGGTCTGGTGCTGCTGAGCTTCTTCGCGGTCTTCCTGTACTACACCGCCGGCATCGCCCGCACGATCGAGGGCGTCCCGGAGCCGCTTGACAAGGGGACACAGCCAGCGTGGAAGACGGGCGTACTGATGGCCGTCGGTTTCGTCGCACTGCTCGTCGGCAGCACGTGGGTGGTGGACGGCGCGGTGAAGCTGGCCACCTCGCTGGGCGTGCGCCAGACGGTGATCGGCCTGACGATCGTCGCGATCGGCACCTCGCTGCCCGAGCTGGCCACCTCGGCGGCGGCCGCCTATCGCAAGAACGCCGAGATCGCCATCGGCAACGTCGTCGGCTCCAACATCTTCAACATCTTCTTCATCCTCGGCATCAGCTCGCTGATCCGTCCGATCCCGTTCGAGCCGAAGGCCAACGCCGACATCGGCGTGGCGATCGTCGCCAGCGCCCTTCTGTTTCTGTGCATGTTCACGGGCAAGCGGCGGATGCTCGACCGGTGGGAGGCGGCGATCTTCCTCGGTCTGTACGGCGCGTATATCGCCGCTACGGTCCTTTGGCTGAATTAGCGATTCGATTTTGTGTTGGAATGGTGGAACGTTGGAGTAGTGGAATGATGGAACGGTGGAGTCATGGAGGTTCAGCGTGCTGACGAACATTCTGATGGCCTTCATCCCGGTTTTCGTCGCGGTCGATGCGATCGGCACGCTGCCGATCCTGCTGTCGCTGACCCAGGGCCTGGATCGAAGGCTCAAGCACCGCATCATCCTCCAGTCGATGCTCACGGCGTTGTGTCTGGCCGTCGGGTTCATCCTGGTCGGCAAGCTCGTCTTCCGGGCGCTGGGGATTCTGATGGGCGATTTCATGATCGCCGGCGGCGTGATTCTCTTCTGCCTGGCGATCATCGACATCGTCAACCCGATCAAACGACGGCGGATGCCCGACAGCGACTTTGGCGTCGTGCCGCTGGGGACGCCGCTGCTGGCCGGTCCGGCGCTGCTGACTACGTCCATGCTGGCGGTCTCCGAGTACGGCCTGCTGCCCACCCTGATCTCTGTCGTCGCCAACATCCTTCTGGCCGGGCTGCTCTTTCGGTTCTCGTTGGTGCTGATCAAGCTGCTCGGCGAATCGGGCGCCAAGGCCATGTCCAAGGTCTCCAACCTGCTGCTGGCCGCCATCGCCGTAATGCTCATCCGCAAGGGCCTGGCCTC
>JAAYBA010000471.1 GCA_012719085.1 Planctomycetota bacterium | reverse complement strand
GCATGCCCCGGCGGCCCTCGATGCTCGCGATCAACGCGGTCTCTTCGCCGCAGACGAACGCCCCGGCGCCGGCAACGATCTTCAGATGCAGCGAGAAATCACTGCCCAGGATGGCGTCTCCGAGATACCCGCGTTCGACGCATCTCTCGATCGCTTCGCCGATCCGCTGGATCGCCAGGGGATATTCAGCGCGGATGTAGAGGTATCCCTCCTTGGCCCCCACACAGCGGGCGGCAACGGCCATTCCTTCCAGGACCCGATAGGGGTACGACTCCATCAGCATACGGTCCATGAACGCGCCGGGGTCGCCCTCGTCGCCGTTGCAGATGACGTACTTGTTCTCGGCGTCCTGCGCCCGGACCGTCGCCCATTTCAGGTGCGTCGGGAACCCCGCTCCGCCCCGACCTCGCAGGCCGCTCTTCTCGATCTGGTCGATCACGCCCTGCGGATCGAGCCCGGTAAGGCTCTTCTGGAGGGCCTGAAACCCTCCATTGGCGAGATACTCGTCGAGATTGGTCGGATCGATACACCCACAGTGCTCGGTGGCAATGTGGACCTGGCGGCCGAGGTACTCGGAGATCGCATGGTCGCGCACGTTGACCGAGTATCGCGTCACAGGCTCTCGATTCTCGTCGGTGAGGACCCGGTCGAGCAGATTCGAAACGGCACTGGCTGTGTGGCCGCCAATTCGCCTCGGCTTGAAGTGCCGAAGCACAATCGCCTTGGCGTCCTGGGGCTCCACGTTGCCGTAGCGAAACGATGCGCCGTCGGGCAGGACCACTTCGACCAGCGGCGTCAGATATGACATGCCCGAGCAACTGACGCTTTTGACCACGGCCCGCGCCCGGGTCTGGTGCACCGCCTTCTTGAGGCTTTCATAGACCTTCTCGCTCCCGCTGGCTCGACAGCTTGAATCGAGGCAGATTCGCAGCTCTCCCAGCCCCGCACCGGTGCGGCTGACTCGCTCTTTGCGCTTTCTGCGTCCGGCAGCCTTCTCCTGCTCCAGGAAGTCTTTCAGAACGATCGGAACGCGATGATCGTTCAGATGCCCGTAGACGATGTCGTCGATCTGAATCGCCGGGGCAAGCATGCAGCAGCCGATGCAGGCGACCTTCTCGATGGTGAAGAGCTTCTCGGCGTCAGTGTCTTCATCATCGGGGATGTGCAGATACCGCTTGAAGGCATCGAAAACCTGCTGTCCGCCCTTGACGTGACAGGCGGTGCCGATGCAAACGCGGATGGTGTGCTTGCCCGCCGGCCGGTGCCGAAACTGGTCGTAAAACGTCGAGACGCCCGCGATGGCAGCCGGTGTGATATCCGTCCGCTCGCAGACCCGTTGCAGGGCCTCCGTGGGAAGATACCCGTAGTGGCTCTGAAGCGATTGCAGGATCTCCAGTATCTTGTCGGCGCCCGTGCCGAGACGCTCGACGATCCGATCCACAAATGTCAAATCCAGTTCTTCCATAGAGACTCGATCAGTCTGCACGGCCGCCGGCCACAGGCTCGCCAATGCAGTACAGGTTCTCCAGACCGCGAATGTAGAGGCGCCCATTCCCAAAGGCCGGCGAGGCATGACACTTCTCGCCCAGTTCGCTCTTGCCCAACTCCTTGTACTCGGGACCCGCTTCGGCGATCGTCATCACACCATCCATGCTCAGGAAGTAGAGCCGGCCCGCCGCCAGGCTGGGCGAGGCGGTGAAGTTGTCGCGAAGATCCTGCTCGTAAACCTTCTCTCCGTCGGCCAGACGGCAACAGAGGATCAGGCCGTGGCTTTCCAGCAGATACACATGCTGGCCGTCGGCGACGGGACAGCAGATGTCCGGGCCGCCCTCGTCCATCGTCCAGGCGATGTGGGTCTCGGTGACATCGCCCTGTCCCGTGGGCCGGATCGCCACCAAATGGCTATAGGGCTCGATCGCCAGCACAAGTCCGCCCGCATAGATTGGTGAAGGGGCGACATCGCCGCCGAGGCAATCCGCCCGCCATATCTCGGCGCCGTCGGCCGGGTCGTTGGCCAGCGCCCAGGGATCGGTCAGGGTAATCAACTGCGGCCGGCCCTCGATCTCCACGACGATGGGCGAGGTCCAGGAATTCGGGACCTCTCGTTTGACCTCCCAGACGATCCGACCCGAAGTGCCATCCAGCGCGTAGAGTCGGGACAGGTCCTCACTGCCGTCGCCCTGATCGTATTGAACGATCACGCGATCCTGATAGGTCTCCAGCGAAGAGGCATAGCCGTAAGCGCTCTCAGGCACACCCAGGCTCTTGTGCCAGAGTCGGCGGCCGTGGAAATCGAAGGCGGCTATGTCGCCGGTTACAAAGATCGCATAGACGCGTTTACCATCGGTCGCCATGGTCGAGGCCGAACGGCCGGTGTCCTCCATCGGATCGATTCTCGCCTGTGTCGCCGCCGGAGAGACGGGCACGTCGCCGGTCCACAGAAGTCGCCCGGCGTTCGCGTCGTAACAGTAGACCTCCTGCTTCTGCTCCGTCGCGCCGCACAGGAAGATCCGGTCATTCCAAATGACAGGGGAGTTGTTCCCCGGAAGCGGCACCGCCGTCTTCCACAGAATGCCCTTGCCCGTCGCACCATCCCACTCGGTCGGGATGTTGGTGAACACGCTTACACCGCCCCCGTCGGGACCTCGGAAGCGGTGCCACTGAAGGCGCTTTTCCTCCATCGAGGCGTAAGACGGGCCCGTTTCCTTGGCCTCGACAAACGCCAAGGGCGCGGCGCTGGTTATGAGCAGTGCTGCGACGCCGCCAAGAGTCACCAGTCCGGCGACCACCGTCCAGCGGCTCCCGCGGGCCTCACGAATCTGTTCGGCGCCGACATCCGGGATGCTTCTCGGCCGGGGCGGCGGTTCGTTCAAGACCCGCGCCAGTTTGCCCGCCACCAGGAACAGAACCACACTCACCAGAAGCGCGTAGCCGCTCTTATGCGCGAAGTCCAGTCGCCACATGCGATTGCGCCGAATTTGAAGATCCAACTGGCGAATGTCCGCCAATTGCTCCTCGGTGGGATCGCCCCCGCGAAGCTCGGCCTTCATTTCCACCAATCGGTTTTCGCGCAGCGGCGCAATCACGCTGGTGCCGATGAAGTTGCTCACAAACAGGGCCAGAAAGACGATCGCGAATGTCCCGGCCACCTTGGCCGTTGTCCGAGCGGTCTGGTATGCGACGCGAGGTTCGTCTGCAGAGGTTTGTTGCGACAGGTCCGCCATCAATGTCTCACCAACCCCTCTCTACCACGTTTGAGGCGTTCATGTTCTTTGGGACAGTATCGGTAGCACCGTCCACAGGCCAGGCAGCTTGCCGGGTCGGGCTCGTAATCGGTGCGTCTGCGTTTGACCGACAGCGACAGCAGCTTACCGCCGATCACGCATCCGACGAACGCGCCAAGCAGCGCGCCTCCGATTCCGAATCGATCGCGAAGCTGTGTGGCCGCCGCATAGAGCTCGTCGCTCGACCTGCCCAAGGCGCGGAACGCGTCGCTGGCGTCGATGGTGCCCTCGACCAGCGCATTCTCTTCGAGATAGATGCGCTGGGCCAGGCGCACCTCCGGATGGACCATCGCCAGCCACTGCCGCAACTCATATCCCGCCCAGCCACCGGCGCCGATCAGCACGGGCAACAGCACCAGCAGAAAGGCCAACCGTCGCCTGGCGACCTGGTATTCCTTGTTCGGCCAAGGCTCCGTGGGCTTGCGGATCGCGCCGAAAGGACAAGCATCCTCACACAGATGGCATTGGATGCAATCGGTTGGCGTGATCGTGACACGCCATCGGCTGAGCCGGGAGAGCTGCCGGAGGATGACGCCATAGGGACAGAGGAAACGGCAATAGGGTCGGCCCACGAACATGCCGATCAAGAGCAGGCACGCGCCGACGACAAGCATCTCCCAGTTGCCCGACAGACGGAAGAACCCGACGAACGGGTCGTAGCGGCAGATGACAAACATCGCCCCCATCGCCGCGAACAGCACGCCGGCGCCGAGGTAGAGGTAGGCGATCAGGCGGAGTCCGCTCTCCAGCCATCGAGGGACCCGAACGGGGTGGATCAGCACGGCGTCCTGGATCGCCCCCAGCGGGCAGACCGCCCCGCAGAAGACCCGCCCGAAGAACAGCGTGAACACCAGAGGCAAAGCGAAGAAGACCAGCACCGCCAGAGGAATTGCATAGCCAGGATCGAAGATCGTCAATGTGACGTTCTGAACGGCGCCGATCGGGCAGACGCAACCGTTGCGGAAAAACCCGAAATACGCCAGGCAGAAGAGCATCAGCGCAAAAATCAGCTTGCGATTGCGCGTACGCAGAATCAGGACCGTCGCCAGGACCAGCGTGACCGCCAGGACACCGGCATCGACGTACTCCCAGAGGCCCTGCGGCGGATTCGGTGCCGTCGTGGTCGGCCGGACGTAATCCGTCTCGAATTCGGGCGGAGGGAACCGCTCCAGCCCAAGTGCCGCCACACCCACAACGAGCAGTGCAGCCAGCGCGACGAGGATAAGACGGGGGCGTACCATCAAACGTGATCCACACTCTTGAGAAGATAGGGCTGGTCAGCCGGGACGCGTCGGAACGCCTGCGACGGGCAGGCGGCGGCAATCGCACACTGGTTGCAGTTCACACAGCGGTCGTGCTGCACCTGCAGGAACAACGAGCCGTTGCCAAAGGCGTTGCATCCCTTCACGCACTTGCCGCACCCGTTGCATAAAGACTTGCTGATGCTGTACTCATAATAGGGCTCTTCCACGAACTTCCGTTCGATCGCGCCCGTCGGACACATCTGGTTCTCGGCACCCTCGTTGATCGCGAGCGGCTCCGGGTCGAAGAAGCCGAAGCAGATCTCGCAGTACCCACAGATTCCATACACGTGCGTACACTTGACCGCCGATTCCTCCAGGACACAATGGGTCGCGCAGTTGCCGCAGGCAATGCACTTGTACGGATCGATCTGCCAAAGCCAATCGACCTTCTGACCCTTGTGGGCGGCGAATCCCGCCACCCCGCCGATTCCCGCCAGGCACGCGCCCCACAGGCCGTCCCTCAGGAGCCGTCGGCGTGTGACATCGTCATTTCGTTGCGGCATGGTCACTTCGCTCCGAAGATTGTCTTGCGTACTGCGCCGCAGGTAGACTGCAACCACGATAGGCGGCACATCCGAGGCACAATCCGTCGTTGATACACCGACCCTCTCGCACCAGACGGCGTCGCTTGGCGACGGCCAATGCCCCGACAGCAGCCAAGGCCCCCAACACGCCATATCGCAGCGCGTCCACGCAAAGCTCTCGTCGGCTTCGGTTTGACGGTCCAGAATTCACGCGAATCATCCTTTCTCTCTTTCCACGAACAGGCGCACGGTGTTCTCGATCGTATCGAGCACGAAGATGCGACCGTCGGGATCGACGGCCACGTCGAATCCGCTGGCTTCGGCATCCTCGACGCTCAGAAAGACGCGGGCGGCCCCACCAACGACCAACTCGTCGGGCCCGGCCACGACACCTTCAAAGACGCCGTCGGCGTCGTAGATCTTCACGCGAATCAGGCCCTTCTCGGCCGTCACGTAACGGCCGTCGGGCAGCATGGCGAAATTCGCCGGGTTGCAGCACCCGCAGAAGCCTTCGATGCGAATGCTGTTCTGGCCCCAGAAGAATTCCAGGTCCCCTCGGAACGTGTATGCCTCGATTCGCGTCCGGCCGGGATTGACGACGCGGAGCAAACCGTCCGGCGCCACGGCCAGATCGAAGTAGGGACTCGGCACGATAAAGCCCGGGATGTCCCTGTCAGGGTCCTTCTCGCCGATGCGACGGATCAGTTGGCCCGTCTTGTCATAACGCAGGACCACCGCGTGTCCCGCATCGGCCACGAAGACATCGTCTCTGGCCACGACGATGCTCGACAAAAATGATCGCTCGCCCAGAGGCTCCCAGGAGACGATGCGCTGACCTGCCTCATCGAAAACCGCCACGTGATCTCGCAATCCGACGTAGAGCCGCCCTTCCGCCGAGACCGCGACGCAGTGCGGCTCGCTCGCCAGCCTGATCACCTGTTCCAGAGTACCTTTGTCGCGCAGCACGTGGACCGCCTTATCGCCCGCGATATAGAATCGGCCGTTGGCTCCCAGCGCCAACGCGCGGGACCGCTCGAACCCGGTCGCAATGGGTGGCCCCACCTCGTGGTAGAGGATCAGGTTCGGGTCGAAGCTCGCCAGTCTAACCGCATCCAGTTCATAGACGCGACTGAGCCCGCTGCCTCTGCGCCCGGTTGCATCGACCAGCAGGACGGCACCAATGGCCACCAGCAACGCCGTGCAGATCAGCACGGTGATAATGACGCCGGAATCCATCTTGCCTTGCCGCTGGGTCATCGCGGTTCCTAACCTCGTTGTCTGTCCGTCGTTTGAAGCGAAGCGATTGTAGCAGAGACGCATCGGCCGTTCAACGCCGCCTATGGCGCGCCGATGTCCAGGCACACCATCCTGGTCAGATCGCGCACGATCAGCCGATGGGAGGCAACCGCCATCGGCCCCCAGGAGTCAATGCCTTCGAGCACCTTCGCCTGGGCCAGCGGCACATACCCGGTAGGCGTCGCCTCGACGAGCGTCAGCAGGCCATGGTCGTCCATGACATAGAGAAGGTCGTTGATGATCGTGTAGGGCCCGAGCCCGAACTTGTTCGTGCTCCCGCTGGTCCAGACCACGTTGCCTTCAAGGTCCAGACAGACAAGCTGCTCGTCCGGACGGACCCCGTAGATATGCCCTTCATAAAAGACCGGCGTGTGCTGCGGCGAGCCAAAGACGTCCGGTGAGAGGCGAAATTCGATCTGTGGCACGATCTGCTCGCCTTGCTTGACGAGCCTCAGCATCATAGCGCCGGCATTGTACCCGCCGGAAAGGAACAACCGCCCCTCGCCGACAGGGACCGGTGTGGGAACGTTGGCAATGCGAATCTGCCAGTCGGGCAGCTCCCACAGAACGGTCCCATTTCGCTCCGAGACGCCGACGACGCCACCGCCGGCGCACCAGACGTACATCCGCTCGCCCGCGAAATCCAACGGCACGATCGACGAGTGTGTCATGTCCCATTTCTTCGGGTTCGGGGTCTCCCAGAGAACATCTCCGGTCTCGATATCCACCGCCATGACCAGGGATGTGCCTCCGACGCCGAGGATGACCTTGCCGTCCTCAACCAGAGGGCATTGCCCGGCGTACCAGGCCGGCACCTTGGCGCCATGGTCCTTGACCAGGTCGAAGAACCAGCGGAGTTCGCCTGTCTCGACATCCAACGCGGTGACATGACACTTGGGTCCCATCGTCACGACATGCTGTTCGGTGACCGTGGGTACAGTCCTGCTCATGCCGTGATTGCGCTTGGTCCGGACCGGATAGAAATACCGCCAGATCTCCTGTCCGTCGGCCAGGGAGAAGCACCGAATCGCATCACCCTGCTTCTGCTGATCGTAGTCGGCCACGAAGACCCTACCGTCACGAACGGCGGCCCCGGCATATCCCTCGCCCAGATCGACCGACCACAGCACGGGCGGCTCCCCCGCCGGCCATTGGCGAGCCAGCGTCACCTCGACCCGGCCGACGGCATCGAGCGCGGGCCCGCGAAACTGCGGCCAATCGCCCGGCAGGTCGGCCGCCCGCCCGCCGTACGTCGTCAGCTCCGCACGCGCCAAGACATCGTCCCGGGCAACCGATGGTCCGGCCACGTTGGACTCGATCGGGACGCGAGGCTCGAAGTGTGGCGATGCATCGGCGCTGATCCACAAGTACACGAGGCAGACCACCCCCATGACGGCAAACCCCATCGGCACGATGTCAGCGATAGCGGATTTCCTCATACACAACCCGTCAAAGGTATACGGCTACTCCGTTCTCAATGCGTCGAGCAGTGCCCCGCGCAAGGCCAGCGTCCCGGCGATCCAAACCCACAGACCACTGAGGACGGCGATGCCGGCAACCGTCAGGGCCAATGAGACGAAGGGAATCTGCCCGGGCGATGATCGTAGCGCCGGAATGACAGCCATCAGAGCCGCTGCCACGCCACAAAGCAGTCCTGAGAGCACCAGACCCCAATGCTCGTAGAATATCATACGCTGGAGCGTATGGCGATCAAAACCCGCCGCCTGGAGCATGGCCAGTTCACCCCGGCGTTCCAGCATGTTCCTCAACACGACAAGTCCCACCCCGACGCAACCGAGGATCAGCCCCAGGCCGCCCAACGCCGTGAAGATCGACAGATACGTGTTCTCCACGGCACTGAACGCCGCCAGACGCTCGACAGCCGGCGTGAGGACCAGGCCGAAATCCCGCAGTGTGGACGTCAGCACCCCCTCGACTGCGCCCGATCGGTCGGCCGGGACATCGATCAGAAACGCACGATACCCCGACTCCGACGGGAACCGAGCCAGGAACTCGTTCTCAGCAATCACCAGACTGCCCTGAAGGACAGAGCTTTCCAGCATGCCAACGACGCGCACGCGCAGCACCCGCCCTTTTTCGTCACTATACTCCAACTCATCGCCAATGTTCTTGCCCAGCCCCCAGAAAACCGTCGGGTAATCGCCGATTGCGGGCACAGATCCGGCCTCCAGGTCCATCCGCAGCAGGTCCCAGCCCTCCTCCTCCTGTCCACGATCGAGAATCCGATTGAAGCGGAACGCCTTGCGACGACTCAATTCGCCGGATGAGACGCCCAGCAATCGCGGCTGCTGGGCGCGATTGAGGTTCAGGCAACTGGCGTCGTCTCCTTCATGAACGCGAAACTGAACGAACTCGACGCCCTCGAGGTCATCACGACCCAGCCCCAAGGCCTCGCAGCCCTCTTGTGTATTCATATCGTGAAGAAGGGGAACGGAGCTTTCGCCATAGAACGCAAAGCCGCCCGTGCCCGAACTGCGGCCCTGCGACAGTGCCATCGGATCGCGTCGATTGGCTCCCACCGCCATCACCATGAAGACGCCGCAGGCCAGCAGCCCGACCACCGCCAGACTCCGACCGCTGCGCCGCGCCGTATTGCGGAATCCGAGCCCACCCAGGGACACCATCGGCCGGCGCCAGCCGCTGGCGACGATTCGAAGAAGGCCCTGGCACAGCCCCAGGCCGCCAAGGAGCAACAGCACGCCGGCGCCGAAGAACAGCCCGGCGACGACCTGGCTGTCACCGGCGTTCATGACGGCCAAGAAGATCGCTACCGTGACGAAAGAACCCGCCGCCAGGATCAGGCCCCATCGCCCGCGCGACCATGCGGCGCGCCGGGAATAGGGCGTTTCGAGGTTCCCGCTCATCAGACGTTGGGGAGACTGCGAAACGTGCCTGCGCAGCGTGACCCAGATCGCCAGCAAGGCCGCCAACAGACCGCCGAGACCACCGAGCAGGAGCGTGGCTGGCTCGGCGCGGAAGTGAATCCTCGTCCCGGCCACGGCGCCGCTCCACGAGGTCGAGAGGCCGTAGAGTAACAAGCGCATATAGAGCAGTCCTGCGCCCACGCCAAGGACGGCGCCGACGAGCGCCACAAGCGCCCCTTCGCCGACGAGCACCCGTTTGATCCGCGTCGCCGGCAGTCCGACCGCCAGCAGCAGGCCCACCTGCTCGCAGCGGCTCTCGACCCCGAAGACAAAGAGCAGTCCCGTCAGGATGACCGCCGCAGCGATCAGGAACATGCTCAGGCCAAGAAAGAGCTGCCCGAAATCTGTCCCTTCCCTCCGTGCCCGGAGTGCGCGCTGGCGGACAGGCTGAAAGAACAAACCCACCGTCGCCGGATCGACCCGGCTCGTCAGATCGGCTTCGATCTTCTCTTCGAGACCCGCACGCCACGGGTAGCGCACCGCCGTTAGGTTGCCGTAACGATTGGACCATTCCGAACGGCCGGCATCGAGTGTGACGAACGCTTTGGGTGTCCCGCGATAGTCATCCCAATAGGCCTCATCTTTCGGCCTGATTCTGTCCAGATCGATCGGGATTCCCGCCTCCCAGTCGCGGCAGTTGTCGACATCGACCAGGCCCGGGAAGTCGGGCATCAGATGGGGATCGAGCGTTGCGCCTTCCATGGGAACGATCGCAGCCACTCGGAACGAGATCGTGCGTTCGTACAACTGCCGCATCGGCCCCACGAGGTAGTAGCTCAGCTCGACGGAGTCGCCTACGGCGGCGGCGAGATCGTCGGCAAGCCACTGGTTGATGACGATCTCGTCGGAGCCCATCGCGGATGGGACCAGCGCACCGACGCCGGGCCCCGAACCGACGGCCGCAACCATCGAATAGGGCGTGCTTCTCTCGTCCAGCCGGATCGAGTTGACGAAATACGTCAGGATCCCCACCGCCTCGCTCTCGGCCTTCAACGCCTCAGAACCGATCTCGTTCTCAATGAAGATGCGCCGGCTGCGCAATTCCAACCAACTCGATCCCTCCAGCTTGCGAAGCTCGATGTCCGCGTCTGTGAGTTTCCAGCAGCTTTGGACCGCAGCGTTGAGATGTTCGGCGGCAGAGAACTCGCCGAGATCGGCCGCCAGAAGGACATTGGCCCGTCCGGGCTGTTCGATCTGCTCACCCAGCCACGCCAAAGGCACGAAGACATTCAGTGGAGCGACCTGATTGGCCCTGAGGTCAAAGCGGCCGAAAAGCCCTTCGCCTGCAATCCGCCCAACTTTCAGGCGGAAGGCAGCCGTCCGATCCACATCAGACGCCAGGGGGACATCGCGCGGCATCAGGCCGGGCTTTTCGATGCGAAGCAGAACCTCGTCGCCGACCGAAACGCCCAGCCTCTCGGCGACGGCCTCGCTGAGGACAATCGTCTCATCTCCGTCGCTCTCCAGCGGATTCTCCGCCGCCCCAATCGCGTAGAACCGATCGTCCACGCCAAGGACCTCAACGCGATTGAGCCGACGCGAGCCGTCGTCGTTCGTCACGAGGCCGGAAATCTGGAGAGCCGGCGCGACGGGCGAGTCGAGCTTCTCTGTCAAATCATCGGCCAGCGCCGTTCGAAAGTAGCGGCCCTGTGGGACAACGGCGAATTCCGTCCGTCCGAGGCGGGCCTCCTGCGTGCGACGCAGTGTGTGGCGGACCGAATCGCCGACCGCCAGTGCGCCGGTCAGCGCCCCGGTGGCGACCACAACGGCCATCAGGACCGCCACGTTGGTCCGCCAGTAGAAGCGCAGACTCCGCACCGCCAGTTGCCACAAGCTCATGGCCGGCTCCTGTCGGTCAGCAGGCCCCCGCGCAGCTCCATGACGTCTCCAATGCGCGACGCCAGCTTCTGTGAGTGCGTCACGGCGATCAGGGTCACTCCTTCGTCGCGATTGAGTTGAACCAGCAGTCCGGCGACGTCTTCGGATGTCGCTTCATCCAGCGAGCCGGTCGGCTCATCGGCGAGCAGTAGCTTGGGTTGGTTGATCAGCGCCCGGGCCACGGCGACGCGCTGCCGCTGGCCTCCGGACAATTCACCGGGACGGTGCCTCATGCGGTCTTTCAGGCCGACGCGGTCGAGCAAAGATTCGGCCCGCTGCCGCCGGGCCTTCGGTGTTGTGCCGTCGTTGCCGGCCAGAGTCGGGATCAGCACGTTCTCCAGAACGGTGCACTGAGGCAGCAGATGGTGCAACTGGAAAACAAAGCCAATTTCGCGATTGCGGATTCTGGCCAGTTCGTGGTCCGCCAGTCCGGCCAAGTCCCGGCCGTCGAAGAGCACCCGGCCGCTGGTCGGATGGTCCAGGGCCCCGATGATATTGAGCAGCGTGCTCTTGCCGCTGCCCGAAGGCCCGATGATGACCACCGCGCGGCCTCGATCGACCTTCAGACGAATGCCTCCAAGCACATGGACGGCCGTCGTCGGGTCCGACGGTCCATAGTCCTTCGTCACATCGACCAACTCGACCATCATGTCCCTCACTTGGTTTGTTGCGCGATCCGTTCGCACGTCTCGACCATCTTCTGCGCCGTCTGCTCGACGTCGAATGCACGGTGCACGCCATCCCGGCCCTGGGCGCCGAGCTTCTTTGCGGCCTCGTCGTCCAGCAGCAGCGACGCGAGGACCTCGGCCAGCGTCTCGGTCGAATTAGGGGTGTACAATACGCCCCCTCCGGTCATCTCGATCATCTCGGGAAAGCAACCGATCGCCGGCTCGACAACAGGCACACCCATCGCCAGGGCCTCCAGCGCATACAGACCGCACGCAACGGGCCCCTGTTCCGGGACGCACAGAACCGAAAGACTCCGCAGGAAATCCAGCTTGGCATCGCGATCGAACGCCTCCAGAAAATCGACATCGTGCAGAACACCGGCGGCTTGCAGCTTGTCCTGCAACTGCTTGATAAAGGGTTCGTCGGCGCCGCTGCGCCCCCCGGAGATACGCAGTCTCGTCTCCCGGAGTCCATGGCGGCCTTTGAGAAGGACGAAAGCATCGACAAGCGTAGCGAGCCCCCGCTCCGGACACATCTGCGACAGGAACCCAACCGTCGGAACGGGCGGACGACTCGGCGAAGGCACATAATCCTTCAGGTCGATCCCCATGTGCACGACATGCATCCGCTGGTCCTCGATATCGAGCCGCTCCTGCATCGTGCGGGCGAAATAGGTGCTCACCGCAACAAAGCCGTCGATGTCACGTGCCAGCCGGCGAACGATCTCCCAGCCCCGCTCGGCATAGGGACTAGTGAGCCCATCGAGAAAGCCGTCCTCATCCTGCAACAGGCAGACAACGGGAACACCGAGCTTCTCCTTGATCCGCCGGACCAGCCCACCGAGCAGAACATTCGAGAGGCAAACCACGTCGGGCCGCTGCCGGCTCTCCGCGAGCCAGTCCACGAAGCGATCCAGCTCTTTGACCTGCCGGCCGTTCTCCCCTTCCAGCATCGAGAGGGTCGTTTCGCCCAGATCACGGGCACTGGTCATCCCCGCCTTGCGCGCCGCCCACTCCAGGAGCCGACGCGAATCGAACAGTCTGTCGATCCATCGCGGGGTCTTGCGGAACAACGCACACTTCTGCTGCAGGAACACGTTGACCCCGCCGAAGAAGATCGGCGCGTTGCTCACCGGTTCGGCTTTGTCGGCCTGCAAGGGAAGGTACAACGGCACCATGAGCACGTCGTGGTCGAGCCTTCGAATCGCCCGCACCAGCGCCGCGTCACGCAGGCAGTTCTCGCAATAGAAGTTGTCCCCGGAGCCGGGGCTGACTTGAACAATTCTCATGGTGCGGTCTCCCCGGCCGACGAACGACCGGCAAACGCATAGACGGTCCCGTCGTCGCAGCCGATTACCACC
The DNA here is from genome assembly GCA_012719085.1 of Planctomycetota bacterium. Classification (GTDB taxonomy): domain Bacteria; phylum Planctomycetota; class Phycisphaerae; order Sedimentisphaerales; family Anaerobacaceae; genus Anaerobaca. The sequence continues at coordinate 4,282 of JAAYBA010000471.1, read as the reverse complement.
ACACCCTGTGCCACCGCCGGCGAAGAGGCGATCGGCCGGCCGATCTCATACGACCAGACCTCCTTGCCGTCGGCCAGGCGCAACATGTAGAGGCGGCCGTCGCCCGAGCCGACGATCACCTTGTCGCCACAGACCGCCGGCGAACCGTCCACCTCGCCGAGCGTCTTGAACGTCCAGAGGCGCTGCCCGTTGTCGCGGCGCAGGGCATACACGAGATCGTCGCGACTTCCGAAAATGACTTTGTCCTCCGTAACGGCAGGCGAAGAGAAAATGGGTGCCTTGCTCTCGGTATGCCTCCATGCGATCTCGCCTCGATCGACGTCGGCCCGCATGAAGACGTTCTCGTAGTTGCCCACGTACACCTGACCGTCGAGGAAGGCGGCCGAACCAGCGATGTACGAACCGCTGTCGATCGAGGCGACCCCGGCCCCTTCATCGAGAGCGACCACGTGAATCAATGCATCGCACCCGCCAAAGACCGCTTTGCCGTCCGCCACCGCAGGCGAGCCGTTCACGTAGTTGTCGGTTTCGTACGTCCAGACGGCCTGGCCGCTTTCGGCATGGACGCAGTGGAGCCGGTTGTCGTAACTGCCGACGAGAATCCAGACATCCTGCCCGTCGGAAGAACGGGTCCAGTTCGGCGCACTGAGGATTTCCCCTGCCGTCTCATACTTCCACTTGAGCTGTCCCGTTTCGGCCTCCAACGCATAGAGAAAGCCGTTGGAGGAACCGACGAACACAACACCATCGATCCACAGCGGCGACGACTCGACGGCATCGCCCATTGCATACGACCACAGCTTCTGACCGGTGACCAGGTCCAGCGCGTACACATTGGCGTCTGAGGAGCCGATGAATACGCGGCCGTCGACAATGGCGGCCGACGATTTGACCTCAGAACCCGTCCTGAACTTCCACAGGATCGACAGCGAATCGGGCAGTTGCGTGGCGGCCCGCCCAAGAAGCCCCTGGCCGCCTCCGAACATCGTCCACGACGTGCCGTCCTGCAGAACAGATGGACGACCGCCCACCTGTCCCGGACCGGACGCCGGAGATTCTTCCAAACGATGGCCCATCGCTCGCCACGCGAAGAATATCACCACGGCAAGGACAAGAACGCCCACAAAGATAAGCCAAATTGCTGTTCTCGTAGCCATCGGCACCATTCGCATCTGCCAAGCCCTGCCCGGTGCGCCGCGCACACCGTCTCCGAGGTCCATCATGAGCCACTGTACCTTACGGCATCGGGTCCATGATAGTTCGCGCGGGTTCACGAGGCAATGCGCGTTTCGAGCTCGGTATGAATGCTCGAGAATATGCGGGAGGAGACGGTCATGGGCCCGCCGACAGGATCGGCGGGCCCATGTCCCGTGGACTGTCTATTGGCCCTTGATATCGATCTGCGCCAACCGGTTCTGAACGGTTCCATCCGGCCCGGCACGAAAGATCTCGACCTTGGATGGAACGCGGACGCCGGCGGTCTTGACGTCCGAGTAATCGTATCCGCGCACGGTCAGGTACTCCTGATTCGTGGGGTTGGCCAGCCAGATCGTATCGACCAGGGCACTGGCCCGATTCACGTAGAAAACCCCGTCCGTCCAATAGGGCTGAGACATGCGTTGATCGTCCGGTTCGCCCCCCTCAACAGCGATCATTCCAGGGGCAAACTTGACTTCGATTCTCTCATACCACTGGCCACCCACCCGGAAGGGCGTCGGCTGGCGATACAACTGGTTGCCCGCATCCAGCAGGCGGACCGGGGCCGTGACGATTTGCAGGAAGGCGTCGGCGTATCCGGCGTACGCTCCATACAGAGGTGAGACATCCGTTGCCGGCGTCCCCTCCACCATCTCGAAGCGTCCGGCCACCATTTGCCAGACGAACTTGCCGCGAGGCTCACCGGCCGCGATGCGGACGGCGTTCGACCAGGGATAGACCTCGAACTCATGCTGCGTCAGATAGAAGCTGTCATCGGGCCGATACAACTTCACCACGCCGGCGGCGCGCAGCCGCTTGTTCTGCGTCCAGGCGGCGACACCGCCGGAGGCGTCGAGAATACTCACGACGTAATCCGGCGGGACCGATCTGGCCAGTGCCTCACGATCCGGACCGACCGCCAGCGCATCGGCGGCAGCCTCATCTTGCGGCCTTTGGGCAACCGGCCCGGCGCAGCCGGCCAGCATCCCTGCCGCCAATCCAATGAGCGTTGCACATACTCGAAACGTTCTGAACATAACACTTCCCCACCGTTCGGGCCGGGCCTTCGAGGCGGAGCCCATCAGGCCCCGGCTTCGCCCTGCCCACACTTCAGACCTGCCAGTTGCTCCATCAACGCATATCGGTCAGCCGCGTCACGATTGGCCAGCTTCATCAACTCGGCCGCCGCCTGCGGCTTTGACTGCTTCAGCGAGCGATAGCGATTCTCGCCGTAAGCATACTCATCGAAGGCCAACGTCGGCGCCTTTGAATCGAGTTGAAGAGGATTCTTTCCGGCGTCCTTCAAACGCGGGTCAAACCGGTAGAGCGGCCAGTGCCCGCACGCAACGGCCTTCTTCTGCTCCTCCGTCCCGGTCGTCATGTTGATGCCGTGCGCGATGCAGTGGGCGTAGGCCTGAATCAGCGACGGGCCCGGATAGGCCTCGGCCTCGACGAAGGCCTTGACCGTCTGGGCGGGATTGGCGCCGAGGGCCACCTTGGCGACATAAATGTTGCCGTAGGTCATCGCCAACAGCCCCATGTCCTTCTTGGGCCCGGGCTTGCCGCCGGCGGCAAATTTGGCGACCGCCGCCCTCGGCGTCGACTTGGACATCTGGCCGCCGGTGTTCGAATAGACTTCGGTGTCCAGCACGAGAACATTGACATTGGCCCCGCTGGCCAGGACGTGGTCCACGCCGCCGTAGCCGATATCGTAGGCCCAGCCGTCGCCGCCTACCGCCCAGACGCTCTTGCGGACCAGGTAATCGGCCACCGTGAGCAGCCGCTTGCACTCAGGGCAATCGCTCTTGGCCGCCTGGGCCTTGAGCTTCTCGACCCGAGCCCGTTGCTGTTCGATCGCATCCTGCTCGGGGTCGTCGGTCTGCGCCGCGGCTTGGATCTCCCCGACCAGCGCTTTGTCGATGCAGCCTTTCTGGGCCACCGTATCCAGCAGCTCCAACGCCAACTGCCGGAACTTGTCGACGGTCAATCTCATGCCCATCGCAAACTCGGCGTTGTCCTCGAACAGACTGTTGCTCCAGCTCGGACCCCGGCCGTCGGCCCGGGTCGTGTACGGCGTCGTCGGCAGGTTGCCGCCGTAGATGGACGAGCACCCGGTCGCGTTGCCGATCATCGCCCGGTCGCCGAAGAGCTGGGTCAGCAGCTTGACGTAAGCCGTCTCTCCGCAGCCGGCACAGGCGCCGGAGTACTCGAACAACGGTTCGAGCAACTGGCTGCCCTTGACGGTGTTGCGTTTGAACAGGGCCGGTTTCGTCAGTGGAATCGACAGGAAGTAATCGTAGTTGGCCCGCTCGGCGTCGCGAATCGGCGCCTGCGGCGCCATGTTGATCGCCTTGCGTCCTGTCGGCTTCTTGTCCGCATCCCGTTCCTGACCGGGACAGGTGTGCACGCAGGCGCCGCAGCCGGTGCAGTCTTCGGGAGCCACCTGGACGGTGAACTTCATGCCGGCGAACTCCTTGCCCTTGGCATCGATACTCTTGAAGCCCTTCGGCGCCTTGCCGTCGGCATATTGGGCGTCGTAGGCCTTGACGCGGATGGTTGCATGGGGACAGACCAGCGAACACATGCCGCACTGGAGGCAGAGTTCCGGCTCCCAGACCGGGATGTGGACGGCGATGTTGCGCTTTTCATACTTGGTCGTACCCAGCGGATACTTGCCGTCGATCGGCATCTTGCTGACGGGAATCGCATCACCCCGCATCGCCATGATTTCGGCCGTGACGGTCCGGACGAACTCGGGTGCGTCGGCGGGCACAACGGGCGGGCGGCTCCACGTGCTGGTGACCTTGCCCGGCACTTTCACCTCGTAGACGCGATCCAGTGACTGGTCCACCGCCGCATTGTTCATCTGGACGATCTTCTCGCCCTTCTTGCCGTAGCTGTGCTGGATCGCATCCTTGATCGCCTTGAGCGCCTCGTCGAGCGGAATGATGTTGCTGATCTTGAAGAACGCCGTCTGCATGATTACGTTGATGCGGGCGCCGAGCCCGAGTTCTTCGGCCAGCGAAATTGCGTCGATGACGTAGAATTTCATCTTCTTGTCGATCATCTGCTGCTGCATTTCCTT
>JAAYBA010000062.1 GCA_012719085.1 Planctomycetota bacterium | reverse complement strand
TGCCGCCGTTGGGCACGGTGCAGCGCCGCCTGACGTGGAGCGACTCGGATTGCGCTGGGATCATTCGTTGCAGTCTGGACGGCTCGCGGATCGCGTTCACGCGGGGCGGGCAGATTCAGTTGATCTCTCCGCTGGGCGGCGATGCGGTGCAGGCGACATCACTTGCGGCCGGCGCGACCAAGCCGTGGTGGGATCCCTCGGGCGATTACATCTACTGCGTCTCGGACAACTCGATCTGGCGGACGAACGTGATCGAGGGCGATGCGCAGTTCGGCCAGTCGGAGCGCATCACGGACGCGACGCTATATCCCGGCAGTTCGCCCGACGCCCTTTGCGTGGCGCCCAACGGCCAGTGGATCGCCTTCAATCGCAAATTGAACCGAGGAGACGGCACCGTCGTCAACCAGATCTTCATCGCCGCGATCCCGTTACAATAGGCCCTGACGATTGGGCATGCTTTGTGGCTCAATGGCCGTCAGGGCGCCAACATGACAGGGGCGAACGTGGCGCGGACGTGGAAGTCCGGCTTCGGCAGGTTGGGTTCTACCCATGTAAGCCAGACTGGGTCCTCCGGGGCTTCAGGGCAGAAATCCGCTCGATAGAGCCCCACGTGCAGCCGGGTGCCGGTCTTCCAGGATCGCACGCCCATTGCGTGCAGGGCGACGGCGGGAACGAAACCCTCTACGGTGTAGCCATTCGTTGTGCGTCGGGCGGCCCATTCTGCCCCCACAGGAGTCCAGGAATCATCGAACTGCCGATAGATGCGTGCGGCATAGTCGTGAACAGCGCCGTCCGGTGCGATCTCCAGGCAGAAGTAGCTCTGCGAGTTCTCCGGCCACAAGAAGATCTCGATGCGATCCTGTTCATCCACCTCATGTTCGTCTCCGGTAGGCGGTGCTGCCACGATGGCGACGTCCTGAGCGGCGTAGGCGAACCATAATCCAGCTTCGTTCCACTGGAGCCATGTCTCGGTCGTCGGCGCCGTCGCATCCGGCTGGGACGCGACCTTGAAATCCGTTACAGGGGCTACTCGTCTGTAACAAGGCTCATCCAGAGAGCCATCCACCTGGAGCGATTCGGTCAGGCGTGCGATCCCCCGGGCGGGCATGGAGGTGCGCGGGGTACAGGAACACGCGATCAGCAGCGCCAGAGCGACCAGCGAGCCGTGAAGCGCGACGAATATACCCTGCCGGCTTGCCCTCTTGCCGCCTGGAATTCTCTGCTGTGCCATACGCATCGCCTCCTATCCATGATTCCATGGCCGCTCCCCACGACAGGCTCGGCCTTATGGTCAGGAATCCAATGTAGCAGGCGCGGCATGATCCGACAATCCTTAGGACGGTTGCTACAGAGACCAGACGCTTCGGAACGGCAAAAATGTGGTAAGATACAGAGCGTGTCGCTGTCTTGATATGGTGGCGTGCCCGGCCAGGACCAGTAGAAGATCGAATACGATGGGCCAACAGGCAGGTGATGAATCGGCCGGTGGCACATCGGTACACCCGGACGCTGTACCGGGAAGGATGGACGTTGTGAGAGATCGCTCAGGTAACATGCGGGGCCTTGTGCACGCCAGTCTCGTCATTCTGGTGATCCTGCCGGCCGGTCTGGCTGTGCAGGGTGCGCAGGAAGCAGACACTGTGGCTCTATTTGCCGATCTACAGTTCATGCGGGGTTTTCTGCTGAGCTACCCTGACTCCTCGATGGGCCATTCCGTTGAGGCGGTTCTTCATCTTGACGATGTGGACAATGTCCCTGTCTGGAGACTGTGCCAGTGGGGGACGAAACACAGTCTGGCCGGCGCCCCGTGCGTGCGCAGCGGTCATGGGGATTTCTGCTACGAGAACCCAGCGAAGACGGTGATCGTCGGCGAGCCGAATTCCCCGAATCGGGACTTGGTTCTGGAGCTGCGCGGCAAGCTCGAGTATGGTGCGAACGTCCGAGGACCTGGTGACAATTGGCCGCATCTTCTGATCGAGCAGGATGCGATCCATCTCTTTCCCCTCGATCGCCTGGACCGGATCCAGTTCGATGCCAGCCTGCGGCTGCTGTACTGTACGAACCACATGACCGAGGATCAGTCCGACCCGGGGCTTCATGCAGCCCAATTTCAGATGTTCTTCATCATCAAGAACATCAATGCCACGTCCGAAGACCGTGGTGGCTATTACTGGTTCGGCGTGCCGTTCTATGACAGCCGATATGATGTGCCGCCCGCCTATATGGCCAGGGATGCGGGCAAGGACGATGCAACGGGCAAGTTCATCTACACGCTTGACGGAAAGGTGACGGGCGCAACGTCGCTGAAAGAAGGCCGGTGGACCACTCTGCGTGTAGATCTGCTGCCGCATATCAAGGACGGCTTGCAGGAGGCGGTCAAGAGAGGATACCTGCAGAGCTCCGATCCCGCCGAATATGCGGTTGCCAACATGAACCTCGGCTGGGAGATGCCGGGCACGTTCGATGCGGCCATCCAGGTGAGGAACCTCCGTGTTCTCGCTCTTCCTGCCGACAACATGCGCGCGGCGGTTCGGGGATGGGGAGACTGAGGCCACGGCATCCGCTGCTTCCTGGTCGTTGCGGGCGACGGTGCCACACGAATGTCGAATCTCCAATCGCCAAACAGGCAAGAATGTTCCGATGCCCGAAATTCAAAACCGGCCAGACGAGAGCCGTGTTGACCGTTGGCGATTTCGAATTTCGGATTGCGTTGCGTCGCCGAATCCACAATCCGGGACCCGCCATCCGCAATCAGGACATCACTCGAGAGTCACATCCAGATACACAGAATGACGGCTGTACGTTTCATAGAAGGGTTTGAGATTCACGCCGTTGGTGTTGAAGCGAAGGGTGCGCGGATCGCCCGCAATGGACTGGCTCAGGTCGTCTGCGCGTAAGGTTGCTTTGCGCCAGGTCGTGCGGGGTTCCGGCTCTTCAGCAGCCAACAGGATCGGGCCATAGAAGATGCTGGTGATACTGGGCTTGTCCATGACCGGACAGAGGTGGAAGTCAAAGGGCATCTTCAGCTCGACGGTGTCGCCATCCTGCCAGGATCGGCTCAGCGTCAGGTAGGTGCCGGGAATGGCGTCCACTTTCTGCTGCTGGCCATTGATCCTGACGTCGAAGCCGTTTGTGGCCCACCTGGGTACACGGACGCGAATGTCAAAGGTCCCCTCACCGGCCAACGTCAGCTTTGTTGTGTCGGCATAGGGGAAGCTGGTGCTTTGTCGGATCTCAATCTTGCGCTGCGGCCACGTCAGTGTAGAAGGAATGTAGAGATTGACGTACAGGGTCCCGTTGTCCTTGCTCCTGAAGTAAATGGAGTCCTGCAATTTGGTGTTGCTTTCCAGGGCCGTCCCATTACAGCAGGAGAATCCGTCCATGTGGGCATTGCCAAAGCGTTTGCGGGCGCCGGGATGGAGTGGGACGTGATAGGTGTTGCCGGGATTGTCTTCGTCGACCGAGGCCAGGATGTGGTTGTACAGGGCTTGTTCGTAGTAATCCATGAACCGGGCGTTCGGGTCAAACAGGAACAACTGGCGACTGAGCTTGAGCAGGTTGTACGTGGCGCAGGTCTCGTTCTGGCCGCCCTCGGAAAAACCGTTGACGAAAAGGGTATTGGGCTGTGCTGTGAAGCACTCGGCATTGTTCGGATTCCTGGCCCCGGCGACTCCGCCGATGCTGTACATATAGCCGTGAGTGCAGATCCGCCAGAAGTTGGCGGCCACCTGGTAGTAGGCCGGGTCCCGTGTGCCCTTGTAGGTCTCCAGGGCGCCGGTGATCTGCGGGATATGTTGGTTGGCATGTTTGCCGCGCAGGGTATCCACGTTGCAGGCCAGGCCGTGCTCATGCTCGGCGCTGCCAAAGAAGAAATCGATATTGTCAAACAGCCGGGCACCGGTCAGGAAACGCGCGTCGCCGGTAATGCGGTACAAGCGTGCCATCGCCTCGTTCATCCCGCCATACTCCCCCGCGATGTAGCGATTCCACATCTGGATCCGCGTCTCGGCCGGAACCAGCTTCAGACGCGCGTAAACCCAGAGTCCCATGCCTTTGGCGATCTCCAGGGCCTTGGGATTGTCCCCGACCTCATAACAGTCCATCAGACCTGCCAGGATCTTGTGCAACGTGTAGTAGGGGGCCCATACCTGGTTGTTCCGCGCTCCGTACGTGGCCCCTTTCTCCAGCATGATGAACTGGTCGGGCGGATAGGCGCTGATGAAACCTTCGCCCCAGTTCCAGTAGTCCGTGCGGATGCCTTCGCGACCGAGGTCGGAGTCATAGTCCTCTTTGCCTGGGCCGGGTGGGACCTGGGTGGGATCGGCGTTGCAGGGGCCTCCGGGTGTTGCGGGCCGGCCGGATTTCTGTGACAGGTCGTAGAGCACGTCGATCATGGTGTCCATTTTGGCGCAGAAATTGGCGTGCAAGGCTTGGTCATAGGTGGTGCCTGCGTAGGCCTGAGCGATGGCCGTAAGATAGTGACCGCTGGCATGACCGCGCAGGCGGGTGGTTTGGCTGTCCCAACCACCGAGGGGGCGCACTGCGACCGGTTGTTCCTGGCCGAAGGCGTCACGGAAATTATAGAGGAAACGATTGGGATCCGTCTGCGCCAGAGTCAGGATGAACTTGTCACGGTTCTTGATAAACGGGGTGTCGCGTCCCTGGTCATCCTGATTCAGGAGCACCTGCCCCAAAGGGAAAGACTCCAGTTGTTGCTCGGGCCGGGGTTCGCTGGGGGGCGCCGGCTTGACTGTGACCACGGCCTTTGGTGCGAAGGCGGTACCCGGCACAGCGCCTGTGACGGTGTAGACTCCCGGCTGTTGCACCTGGCGGGCATCGGTGGGGGCAGGCCAAACCACACGGACTTTGGGTCCATCGGCGTCGTCAGAGTACTCTGCCGGCAAGTAGACGGGCAGGTGGGGCAGACGTCCGACCACTGTCTCAGCGGCAAGATCCGGTACGGCCGTCAATCGCGGCCCATAAGGGCTCGATGTGTCCGCGACCGATGCGATGGGTTCATCCGGCCTTTCTGTGGCTGGGACTGGGATGGTTGCGGCCTCCTCGGACACGGCATTGCGGCGAATGACGGCAATCTGCTGGTCGGTCAGCGCGATACTGTAGAAACGCACATCATAGACCCTGCCGCCCAGGTCGGCGTCGCCATCATAGAGCGATTTGCCGATATACAGACGGTTCTCTGAGGGATTCTCCCGATGGAGGATGTCGGTCATGGTCCAGTCTACGCCGGGGCTCTGCCCGACGCGGACACCATCGACATAGAGGCTCAGCGTCTTTGTGCTGGCATCAAGCACGGTGGCCAGATGCACCCATTGTCCCGTTGCCACCCGGAAGGCGGCAGGGCCCTTTTCGGCCGTATACCCGGCGGCGGTCATACGGACACGACAACCATCAGATCGTTCCTGGCCCACAGGAGTGCAATAGAGATAGCGACCTTCGCCCGAGCCCAGGTCGTAGAAGCGCTGCCACGGGGTCAAATTCCTGACATTGACCCAACCGGTCACCGTGAGGCTCTCTACGCCCATTAGGGCTCGCCCCAGAATCTCCACATGCCCCCCATTGCGGCCGCCGGGCAAAGACAGAACCCGGCCAAACCGCTCGTCCTCGACATAGGTCGCTCTTCCGTGCAGGGTGGCGTGATGCGCATTCCTGGACCAGTCCTCGCCAGTGCCATCGAATAGGTAGCGGGCGACCAGGGCGGTCTCGCCAATTCCATCGAGGAACTGTGCCCCCTCCTCGACCTGGGCACAAACCGCAGAGGTACTCCAAGACATCACAAATGTCATCACTGATGCGACCAACCATCT
>JAAYBA010000470.1 GCA_012719085.1 Planctomycetota bacterium | reverse complement strand
CGTCGTCTACCAGAGCCAGGATTGCCGCCCGTGCGCGGACGACTCCGAGGACGAGCAGCCCGACGCCGACTGACCGCCCGGCCCGCCCCATAGCGCCCACCCGGCCGCCTTCCCCCTCCGGCGGCCGCCCGGGGATGCACCCTGCCTTCACATGCCACACGTTCTTCCCTGCCGTTCGTGTGTGTGAAAACATCCTGCGACACGTGGTTCTGTTCGCGCCCAATAGACCTTGCCCCAGAATCCGCACGGACACTGCCGTTCTGCCCACCCACGTTAGACTTGCTCGGTGCCCGTCCCCCTATTACAATGGGTGTAGGAAGACGCCGCGGATCAACCTGAAATGCACCATGTCGAGACCGACGGGCGCTTCATGGACGCGGAGAGGTAGTGATTGGCGGAACAGAGGAGCCGGATCATGATCGTGCGAAGAGAGGCTGTGTGGCTGCAATGGATCGGTGTACTCCTGGTCGTGATAGGGCCTGCTTCTGCCGCGAGACGGAATGCAGGGCATGGAGGTGAAGCCGGGTGGGATGTATCAGAGCGGTTCGCGTTCGTCTGGGATTCCGTCGAGGTCTCAGCCCAACTCTTCAGCCCGACGTATGCAGGGCACAGAGACCTCGATGAATGTCAACGCAAGTGTACCGTCATTGGCAAGATCCACGTGCTTGATGCCAACGATCTCGTGGGGATGCAAGTGGTGGACCCGGATGTTCTCCATGTCGTCGATGATGTTGGCAAGGAACTGGCATGGTCGCCACTTCTACTACGTCCTCTGCGCCAATATCAGAAACTGGATTACTCATGGGCGGTTACACGGGATTCTCCCCTTGGTGCACGGGTAGAACCCGTATTACAGCCGTATCATGTTTCGGTCGCCTTCTGCATCGATCGCGATCAGAAACTGCCCTCCTCGCTGTCACTGTTCGAATGGTGTGCCTTTGCCGTGTATGCGGAGGCCATAATCGAAGTGGATGTCCCTTTCGAGGCCTCCGACGACTGGCTCGAAGCGGCGCCTGGTCTGCAGATCCGGGTGACAAAGGCGATGGTGGAATGCTGCGACTACACGTATTGGACGGAGGTGAAGCATCCCGGCGGGATTGTGAGAGCTTTCGATGATCGAACGCACCCCACCGAGCCTATAGCGGACTATCTGGTCATGAGGACGCTCCTGCTCGATGCCGAAGGCAAACCGGTAGAGGCCACTGAGGACGATCGTGTCAGCCCCGCCATTTGGTCTGAACACGTCTATAGCACTCCCTTGGACACGGCCAAGTGCGGCGGTTGGCTCCTCACGTTCGTGACCCAGGCCGAGATAGCGAGCATACGCCATGTCATCGTCGTTCATCCTTATGAGGTGCGTGTTCCGTTTGCCGTACACGACCTGCCGCTGCCAGGATTCGGACCCGATCAGTAATGTCCCGCGGACAGGAACCCGGCGGCAGAAGAGCCAGGCCTGCGAGTCGAGTGGGATGGTGTGTACGCAGTCGGGACGGCCGCCTGGGCCTGGCTACTTCGGCGGGTGTTTCTCGAGACGGCGGAGGTCGATCTGGTCTTTGTCTCGTCCCGTGGCGCGTTTGTTCGTGACGAGGTCGTCGTAGGACAGGACGGCGATGGGCAGGCCTTCCAACTCGACGGTCTGGCGGTGCTCGTAGGCGCGGTCGAACTCGACACCGCTGATGGCGGTGATGATGTCGATCCGCCGGGGTGCGATGCCGATCTGAAAGACGACCCCCGGCTTGACGAAGTCGTCCTCGCGGATCGTCTGCAGTGGGGCGCCAAACGCGGCCAGTGCACGATAGACCTTTCTGGAATTCTCCGGGGAGGGCTCGACCCAAATATCGATATCAGCCGTGGCGCGAGGATAACCATGAGCGCCCATGGCATAGGCCCCAACGAGGAGGAACCTAACTCCGTGGTTGCACAAGACGCACAACATGTCTCTGTAGTCGTCGTTCAACGCAGTCTCGTCCCTGGAGTGACCAGATTTCGGCGGTTAGTTCCCACATGAAATTCAGACGCTCAGCCGGAGATGCGTCCATGTAGTCGTCGTCCTCGTCCGCGAGTCGTCTCACTCTGATTTGGTCTCTCTGCAATCGAATCATACCGTCATTATACCACACGGATGGCTGGAGGGCTAATCGAAGTGTTCGTCGGCGGGGTCGAAGGGGGGGATGCAGACGTTGACGATGCGGAGGTCTCCGACAGCGCGGTGGCGGCAGGGGGGTTTGATCAGGATGGTGCTGAAGGGGCGGACGGGGACCATCTGGCCGTCGAGCTCGATGTGGCCGGTGCCTTCGAGGACCAGGTAGATCTCGGTGTGGTCCTTGTGGTAGTGGGCCTTCGCGTCGGCCCTGACGTCCACGACGTGCATCGTCGCGGTCTGGTTGCCGGGGTGGGCGAAGG
>JAAYBA010000469.1 GCA_012719085.1 Planctomycetota bacterium | reverse complement strand
TCGCCATCTACAAGCTGCTGGGCAGGCGACTGCGCAGCCGATTCGTCTGGCTGGTGTTGTTCATCTGGCCGGGAATCGTCCTGGGGAGTCTGGTGTTCTACACCTCGACGCCTTCGGTTCGGGCCAAAGCGCTGCTGTCGCGCGCCGAACTGGCACCGTTGCCGGAGTCGGCGACGGGAATCCGTGTTTATGAGTGGTCATCGCCGTTTTCGGGCGAGGAGTTCTTGCGGTTTTCCGCCGAACCGAACGATGTCGAGAAGTTTTTGCGCGAGTCGCCTGCCTTGCAGGGGCAGGAGCCTGAGCGTTTCTCGAGTGAGAGGATGTGCTTGCCGGCGACGGACGACACGGGAAAGGACTGGGAGTATCGGCAGGCCGGTCACGAGATTTACATTCCTCATCGCGCCACACCAGACTGGTACAAGCAGAAGATCACCGGTCCGGCCCGGCGCTACATCGTCCAGCCCGAACGCTACCAGTATCCCGGCCACGTCCTCGTCGACGATGAGGAGCACGTCGTCTACGTCTACCTGATCTTCAGTTGAGCAGGTGCGGCCATAGGGAGCGAGTCATGAGCGAGAACACTATTGAAGCGATGCCGCGAAGCGATGCGAAGACCCGCTGGCCCTGGTATGTCTGGGACATCGTCCTTTTGGGTCTGTACGTCGTGCTGTGCGTGGCGTTTTTCTGCGTTCCTTCGGCGCTGGAGTACCTGGGGACGCGACGGGATGGACACTCCTCGTGGGGCGTCTACGGCTTCCTCGCCTTCATGTGGCTGGGGTTGCTGTTGTTCATCGGGCCATGGATTCTGGCGTTGCGGCTGTTCATCGCCTGGCCCAGGCACATTCGTGGTTTCCGCAGGCTGCTTCTGCGCTGGGCCGTTGTGATCGTCGGCGTGGTGTCCCTGCTGGCGCTGTTCTACGAGTTCTGGCCGTCCGGATACCAGTTCCGGCTGTGGGGCTTTCGGCGGTATGTCCAACGGCAGGCGGACATTCCCGCGATACAGGCGTGGCTCGACACGGTCGATCCAATCGCATGCAACAAAGAGCCGATAGCAATCGTGAGGGATGAAGACGGCACTGTGAGGGTGACGCCGGGCGACGTGAACCTTCCCTCGCCGGTATTGGACCTGAAGCCGCGTTACGTGCGGTTGTCGCTCGACGGGACGAATCGGCCGATGGTCTGCCTGCAATGGGGCTCGGGACTGGAGGGCACCTGGGGACTGACGGTCGGCCGCAAGGACATGCCGATTCCCAAGACGCAATGGCCCACGACGCAGACGCTGCCCGGCGGCAAGGTCTTCCGCAATCGCGGCGAGGACCGCCTGCCAATAGCCGATGGCGCCTACATCTGGCACGAGCTCGAGTGACGTCTATGTAGAACTATCGTTGCGTGTTCCTTGTTCGGAGGGAGACTATGAGTCCATCGGTTTGGGTCGCCGCGGTTAGTGTGGGGATGATGGTTCTTGCCCGGGTGTTCATGGGCGTGCTGGCGCTACTGTCCGGCACGGTCTCGATTGTGAGCATCGTGCTCCCGGTGGCGGTCGCGGTTTTGATTTTGATCGGCATCATCGCAGGCCAGCGCCTCGCGTGGCAGTGGGGTCGCCTGTTGGGGTTGTTGGGCGGCATCGTTCTGACGATGGCCGCGGTCGGCGCCTTCGCCAATGCCAACGGCGAAGTCGGAATGCTGGTGGTGGGCGCACTGCTTCTGCTGCAGGGCGCGCCGCTGTTTCCGATGTTCTTCGCACTCGGGATGCGCGGGGCGCGAGAGCATTTCCGTCTGATTTGCCCGGCGTGTGGCCACGCCAGGCCGAGGGGCGGGAATTTTCTGTTCACGGAGGCCGTCTGCCGCAAGTGTGCCGCCCGCTGGAAGTAAGGCCTGTTTGTAGTGGCCCGCCCCGGCGGGCTACCTTCCATCGGGGTATGCCCCTTCGACAAGCTGAGAGCCTGCCCCGAACGCCGTTGAAGGGGCAGGTTCTTCCGGGCATACTACGAAGGGGGTGAGTCATGGCAAGAGTGTGGATGGCTTCTGTACCGTCATATGCAATCAATAGGGAGAAGGCATGCGATATTTCACGGAGAAGCTGTGGCGAGAGCTTAACAGTCTGGATCCGAAGATCGTCTCCACGGCAGATGAGGCATGGGCCGGAAACATGAGGGCCTACGAGGCGCAGCTTGAGTCACTGCTTCCTCGGATGGGCAAACGGAACCAGCGTTTCTGGAGTGACTATGTGTATCGTCTGCACGACGGCGATGTGGTCAGGATCGCGGTAGGGGATACATTGGCGGCCGACGTGGTGTGCAAGAGACCAAGGTCCTGGCGGAGCGGAGCCATGATTGAGATCGTCGCATGGGACGGCTTTCTCTACACGCTGAAGTACATGGCCATTGAGTCGCTTGATATGTGTCTCAAGAGTAGCGGCGACCCCTCGGCTGGCACTCTGTTTGAGCAGTGGGGATACAGCGAGCTGACAGCCGAGCACGTCGCTGCGTTTCGGCACAGCATTCTCTTCGCCAGCGGCGGCGAGGTGTCGATTGTTTTCAATCGGTTCAGCTACCAACGCGCGAGGCTGCCCAAGACGTGATGGTGCGAGGCATTTAGGTTTCCTGAAGGGTATGCCCTTACGGGCACACTACAAACGTGTGTGTGAAGATACCCGGGCTGCCACTCCTGGCGGTTTGCGCCCTCAAGGGAGTGCTGCCCCAAAATCGTGACAGACACCAAGCGGGGGGTGCACG
>JAAYBA010000468.1 GCA_012719085.1 Planctomycetota bacterium | reverse complement strand
CGGACCCTGCTGCTCGTGCCCAATTCGTTCGCGGCGATGCAGCGGGACCAGATCCGTCAGGGCATCGTCATGCAGTTGCTCAGCGCCGTCTGGATCATCCTGCCGGGGATTCTGCTGGCGGTGCTCCTGGCCTGGCGTGTGGTGCGGGACGCGGCCGATACGGGCCTGCCCGGCGGCGTGCGTTCGCTGTGGCTGCTCGGCACGCTCGCCTTCGGTCTGCCCGCGTACATCACGTATCGCATGACCCGGCCGAAAGAGGCGCTCGTCACCTGCGCCAATTGCGGATTGCGCCGCCGGCCCGACATGGACCGCTGCCACCGGTGCAACGGGCCGTGGGACCTGCCCGAGTTGGCGCCGCCCGCCTGGCGCGTGTTCGATGGGGGCGCAGAATCCTCCGAACGGCCCGTCGCGTCCGAAAACTCCGCCGATTCGGAGGAACCAAACGACGACTCGTCTGTCGAATCTGTGTGACCGTTGCTTCGATGGCGGCCTCATACAGGTGACGGCCGTGGTGGAGGGGGGGCAGACGTCGGCCGATGAGATCGGGCGGGATCGTCCTGCCGGCAAAGGTAAGCGGATGGCGCGTGGAGCGTGGCAATGAGTGCGGAGAATCAACACAGGGTCCTGCTGGACCGGGCCCGCGCGGGCGACCGGGCGGGCATGGGCGAATTGGCCGGTGTGGTTTGGCAGCGATTGCATCCTTTCGTCTTTCGGATCACGCTGTGTCACGATGTCACCGAAGACGTGCTGCAGGAGACACTTCTGGCGATGATCTGCGGCGTCGAATCGTTGCGCGAGCCGCAGCGCTTCTGGCCCTGGATGTACCGGATCGCCTATGCCAAGACCCAGGACGCCTTCCGCAAGCGCCGTCTGCAGGCCTCGGTGGAGCGTGTTCTTCAGGATCGCTGCCATGCCGACGGCGAATGGGCAGGCGCCGACAGTCTGCTGGACTCGCGGGTTTATGCCGAGACGCTCGAACGTGTGGCGACCGCCGTCGAGCGGCTCCGGGGGCGACGCAGGGACGTCGTCCGTCTTCGCTGCTATGAGCAGTTGCCGTACACCGAAATTGCCGCCCGCATCCGCACCACACCGCAGCGCGCCCGGGTCCAGTTCCACCGCGCCAAGGCATCCCTGAAGACCTCTCTCGCCTGTTCACTATAGCGGTGCAGAGCGACCACATCTCTTCGGCACGCTCGCTCGACATCTGCTGAGGTGGATTCACTTCGGCATGACTCTCGCATCGGTCGTTGCTTCTGGACGTCGGTTCGGCGGCGATGACTCTTCGCATATTCGCCAGAGGTTTCCCAGATTTCGCTCGTGCAGGCGGTAGGCCCAGTGGCCCGGCGAGGGCTCCAGGTACGTGCGGAACGCCTTGGGCTGAGCCAGACGCTCGGACGCCTGTTCGAGGGTCAGCCCCTGCCGCTGCGCCGCCTGCACGCCCGCCAGCATCCTCTCGTAGTACGTGCGGATCGCGACCAGATCGCTCTTGCGCAGGGGCGGGCTGTGCGATGGGATTACGCGGTCAATGGGCACGTTGGGATCGAGAAATTCGTCGAGCACCGTAAGATAGCGTCGCACGTCCTCCATATGCGACTGTTCGCCGATCTCCGGCAGGTGGGCCCTCTGATAGGCAATAGCGCCCGTGAACAGCAGCCTTTCCTGCGGGACATAGACCAGGATGTCGGAGTGACTGTGCCCCTTGCCGAAGAAGACCAGCTCCAACGTCAGATCGCCGAGGTCCAGCGTGTGTCGGTCGGAAAATGTCAGTGTGGGTTTGACGACCTCGTAGCCTTCTTCCAGGTCCTCGATATACAACTCCCAGAACCGGATCTCGCCGTGCATCAGCCGGGCATAGGTTCGGCCGGCTCCGAACTGGCGGAGGTTGTTCCGCAGAGCAGTGAGAATCTGTGCGGCGTCGTCAAGTGCTTTGCGTTTGCGCTGCGGATCTGTCTGTGTGTCGATCCGCCACTGGATCTCTTCCGCCAGATTCTCATGGGCAACGATCGGGATGTCCGCAAAGACGCTGTTGCCGCCGGCGTGGTGCCCGTGCGTGTTGATGAGATAGGCCCAGTCTGTTCGCTCGAACGCCCGTTCGACCCGCTCCTTGATCGGCGTGGTGATCCGAGGCGACATCTCCGTGTCGATGAATACGAGCCCCTTTTGCGACTGGATGCCGACGAGATGACACAGACGGTCCGGCCCGATCCAATGGGCCAGAACCACGCGCTCGCTGAGCCGCTGGAGGCGGACGTAGTCGGCCGGATCGCGCCCCGCGCCGCCGGCCAGAAGGGGCAGCAGCAATGCGATCGAGGTCGTTTTGAGCATCTTGGATCTCCATGACTGCTAAGGCCGGTCTTGGCCCGGCCGGCTCATACGGTCTGTGGCCGGGACCATCATCCCAGGAGACGGCCCGAAGGAACCTGCGTTACCGGAAAAACCGGCCGGCCGAACCCAGGGCGGATTCTGGCGTATTCACACGGGAACACTATGCAATTGTATTGGCTGATGATGAGACAACTGAAGAAAGGATGACCGATGACAAGGCGGATTGGCGTTGTGATACTGTCCATGTTGGTGCTGGCCGGCTGCGGCAAGAGGGATGATGGCACTGAGACGAACGACTCGGGCAATCCGGCCTCTGTGAGGTCGGAGTCGGCCGGCGAGGTGGTGGGGGCGGCTGCCGCGGCCGTGCCTACGAAGCTGGGCGACGCGGCGTATCCGTTGGCCGGGCTGACCTGGGTCAAGGGCGATCCGGTGACGATCGCGCCGGGCAAGGTGTACGTGGTGGAATTCTGGGCAACATGGTGCCCGCCGTGCCGGGACAGCATCCCCCATCTGACGGAACTACAGGCCAAGTACGGCGATCGCGTTGTGTTCGTCGGCGTTTCGAACGAGGACGTTGCCACGGTCAAACCGTTCGTGGCCAACCTGGGCGACCAGATGGCCTATACCGTGGCCGTCGATACGGCCGGCAAGGTGGGCAACGGTTACATGACGGCCTTCGGCCAGAGGGGGATTCCCACGGCCTTCATCGTCGACGCTGAGGGCCGCGTTGTCTGGCTCGGTCATCCGATGGGCGACCTTGAAACCGTACTCGATCGGGTACTGGCCGGCACGTACACGATTCCCGGCTGAGCGAGCCCGATCGCATCGTCCGCAGGACGACCTTCGGAGCGTGCTACGGCATGCTCGCGGAAGGGAGCTTGGCAGGGCGGTGAGGGACGACGAGTCTGTACTTGCCCGTGACCGGGTCGTTTGGAATCTCATCGACGATCTCCGTTCGAATGGAGATATCCCGGTCCAGGTGTTTCTGGCGCAGGGCTGTGGCCAGCTCCATCTTGATCTGCAAAGCGATCTCTTTGGAGTTTCCAGCGGTCTTGAGGCGCAGAAGCAGCTCGCACGGTCCCGTCTGGACGGCCTGGAATTTCTCCAGACCCGGCGTGTACAGGGCAGCGATAACCAAGGGATGAATGCAGTCGCGGGTTCCATCCGCTTTCTCGAACCACAGCTTCTCTTCGGCTCGCCCTGTGATATCCTTCGCCAGCAGAAAAGGCCATCCGCACGGACACGGTCTGTCGTCCAGTTCGATCTCATCGGTCATCTCGTAGCGGATCAGCGGTTGCGTGTAGTTGTAGAGGTTGGTCAGCGTCAAGTGCCCCTGTTTCGATGAAGTCGAATCGCCGGCCCATGCGTCGCCGATTTCGAAGCAGTGCCAGTCATCGAACAGATGGATTCCCTTGTGGTGCGGACACGATGCGCCCAAGGCGAGCGATTCGCTGGCGGCGTAGAGATTGACCGGACGGGTCGCGAATGCTGTTTCAATGAGTGCCCGGGCTCCGCTGTCCAGGTGCTCGCCCGATCCGATGATCTTCCTCGGTTGGATGTGCAGGTTGCCCTGGAGCTGTTGTTCGGCCAGCATGGCGAGTCCCGAAGGATATCCACCCAGCAGATGGGGTTGAAACCGCTGCAACCGCTCCAGCGTCCGGTCGATCGGGTCATCGATCGACAGGAGCAACTTCTTGAAGCCGAGACGCGAAGCGCTTTGGGCGAGTTGGACGCCGGCGTAGTGCCCGCTGCTCTTGACGAGAAATGCGTAGCGAATTCGTCCAAGAGTGGGCCGATATCTCAGGACGCGCGTCCCGACGAGAGCCTGGGCGATGCGCCAGTCTGCGGCGCTGTAGACAAACAGGCCCGGCTGTCCGGTCGAACCCGACGTGTGCATGACGCGATACGTCCCTTTGTACCGGACGCCGGGGTTGTCACAGTTGCGCAGGAAGCGCTCGATACCCGCTCGCGTGATCGCCGGATCGCAGACCAGCGCGTCGAAGTGTTCCATGACGACCTGCTTGTCGATGGGTGGCAGATGTCTCAACTCAAGCCCGTCGAGCTTATCAGCGGTGATCCCATGCGTTCGATAATAGGTCCGGTAAAAGGTCGAATGGGACAGGACGTGTTCGAGAAGCCGGCGCAAACGCCGCTTCTGCGTCTCAAGCATTCGACAACGGCTGAGTCGTTCCTCTCGGCCGACCCGCCACATGGTTCCAAGCAATCGGGTGATCGACATGCCGTTTCTTTCATTCTTGGGATGCGTGCGTCATCCAGGTGACCAAAGTGCAAGCCTCGCGAGAGGTCGGGTCTGGGGCTCCGGCCTCATGTTTCTATCCCGACAGTGAGTGTATAGATATGATTCTCGGACGGCAACAGGAAACCGATGCTTATTCTGCGGCGATGCGACATTCCATGCGGAAGCAAGTCCGCGACCTCTGCGCGCGCATCGGGTGTTCGATGCTTATCCGAGGCCGCCATTTCCTTTATCCAGGTGAGCCATTTGCTATGGGGAAGCGGATTATGCCCTTTGGGTCATCTCCGGTTCATACCGATAGTTTCGTGTGGAGTGTGGGCGATACGGAACGAGTTGCCGGCCCGCTGGGCAGTGCGGATGCGGCGAGCAGCGGAGGTCGCAGCGAAGACAGGAACTCTGGAGGCGGACGGCTGTCCTCGAGATTGGACGGAGGAGGTGGTCCGTTCGATGACGATTGGGGGTTGGATTGTTGTGAACCGAACGCGGACGTGCATTATTGCCCTGGTGGCCATGCTGCTGTCGCTCTGGCTATGTGCGCGGATGACCCTGGGGGCGCAGATGAACGGGGGGGCATCAGAACGCACTCTGGCCCTGCGGATCATCGGACCTGAGGGCGCTCCGGTGGCGGGGGCCAAGGTTGGCACCGGACTGAATATCTTCGAGCAGAGCCAAGGCCATCCGCCGCAGACGATCCTGATGTGGCTTCGGGGACAGAAGCGGCATTGGCCGTTCTATTCCGACACCGAAGGACTGATCGAACTGACCGACGCAGATGCCGAGCACCGGAATTTCTACGTGCAATACGAGCCTCGCGGTTGGGTCGGCTACAAACAGGTGCTGGAGGGTAGCACGGGCAGCCGGGTGGACATCCGTCTGGAGCCGGCCTGCCGCGTGCATGGGCAGTTGACCAGCAGCGGTTTCGACCGCCTCGGCCATCCGCTCGAGAAGACCGTTGCCTTCCTGTACGATTCGCGAGGCGAATTGGTCATGTACTTTGTCTCGGAACAGGGGCGGTACGAGTTTCTTCTGCCTGGCGGCCGATACGAGCTGGAGTGCTTCGGTGAGGGGCCGCCCGGCATCGAAACCGCGCGACTTCGCTGGTCGGTGGTCGTTGAGTCGGATCAGCAGGATCTCGATGCCGGCCTCGTCGATCTTCCGCCGACCAGGCTGGCTGAGCTGTGCGGGACGCCGGCTCCTGAGCTGCTTGGGATCGTCGATTGGAGAGGGTCACAGCCCCTCGAACTGAGTCGGCTCACGGGCAACGTGGTGGTTCTGGTGTTCTGGGGTAGTTGGAGCCGCCCCTGCCTGAAAACGATGCCGCAACTGATGGAACTGCACGATCTGTGGGCCGATCAGGGGGTAGTCATCATCGGAGTGCACGACAATTCGGTGTCGAATGTGGCGGAGTTGGATGCCAACCTGGCCGAGGCGCACCGACTCTACTGGGGGCGTCGGGAGCTGTTGTTTCCCGTGGGCATCGACAGCGGAAAGGGCTGGGGCGCCGTACACGAAACCTACGGGATCGATCAATGGCCGGCTGTGGTGGTTATCGATCCTCAAGGCAACGTGGCGGGCACGTTCAGCCCATGGGGGCCCCTGGAAGCCGTGCTGGCGCAGATGCTCTCAGAGCAGTAGCCACCTCGACCGGCGCACATGATTGCCGCAGGGCGGCAAACAGCGGGCCGGCATGTGCGAGATCTCTCGTTGACAGCCGCGGAGCACGAATGCTGCTTGCGACGGGAGATCGCCGCATGGATGCCTCTGCTACAGCGGTCCGCGTCCTCTGCTCGGGCCTCTCCCTGAACCGCCGGGGCGACCACCATACCCGCCACCGGGTCTGCCGCCCGGCCTGCCACCAGGTCTTCCTCCGGGCCTGCCACCCGGTCTGCCTCCGCCGCCACCGCCCGGGCGTCGCTCGCCGAATCCGGAGGGGACGGTGCGACTGCGGCCGGGCTCGACCTTGAGAGACTGGCCCTGGAATTCGTGCTCGTTCATCTCCTGGACGGCGGTCTTGGCTTGTTCTTCATTTGGCATGGTAACGAAACCGAATCCCCGGGATTCGCGGGTAGCGCCGTCCCGGACGATCTTGACCGACGCGACCTCACCAAAAGCGGCAAATGCTTCACGAAGCTCCTCTTCCGTGGTGCTTGCGGCCAGATTCCCCACGTAAATGTTCATGTACCAGTCCTTTCCGTTCAAGTGCAAGAACCCATTGGGGGCATTCCGGCCGACACCGACCTTTGGTGGATCTGCCGCGTTCAGTGCAAAGGATGCCCGTTTCTATGTGCTCGCAGATATATCACAAAACGGAGGATATGGAAAGGGATATCTCAGTTTTTTTGCGTTTCCGGCTGACTCCTTGGCCCAGACGCTCACGTCCGCTTGCGCAGGGTGACCTCGGGCCCGCGCAGGTAGAACGGAACGAGGCTCAGCGGGTCGGCGAAGCGGTCCCTGGACGCCTTCTGCCGGCCCAGCAGGTGAATGCCGGCCGCCTGCGGAGTCCAGAAGGTGGGGTCGAGGATTCGGACGCCCTCGACCGCGAACCGGTCGTGGTGGTAAAGCAACCCATCCCCGGTCATGAGGATCGGGTTGTCCGTGTTGGCGAAGCGATCGCACAGGTCCGTCGCGCTCATGAGGCAATCCGGCAGGACCTTGTGCCATAAACCGCCGGCTGGAGCGGGGATACCGTAGTCCGCATCGCTGGTTTCCGGGGCCGGCCGGGGCCCTTGATTGCCGGGAATCCACTCGTAGACGGCCGTGCAGAACTGGCCTCGCTTGGCGTCGAGAACGGTCGCCAAATGACGCTGGGCGGCGGATTCTTGAAACGCCTTGCCTGGAGATGCGTCTGTGACGTTGGCGGCGATGGCGTCGAGAGAGTCCACGGTGACGATCCGGACGCCGTTGGCCAGATGCATTGCCTTGGCCGCAGCAACGGCGATGCGAAGGCCTGTGAAGCTGCCAGGGCCGACGGAGATGTGTACCTGATTCAGGTCCGACGGACCGTAGCCGGATTGGCTCAGGAGTCTGACGATGGCAGGAAACAGTTCCGCGCTGTGTCGCAGGGGGGCCGAGAAGGTGGCTTGGCCCAGCAGATCGTGGCCTGCCGCCAGGGCGACGGAACCGATACGACTGGACGTTTCGATGGCCACAACAAGCGGTTTGAGATCGCCGTTTTCTGTCTGCACATCACGTGTGTTGCCTGCCATTTTCATGCTGCCCAAAGCCCCCACTTTTCGCGTCACTCAATTTTCGGTCCAATCTCGTCGGCGTGCGGTTTCTATCGGCAAGGGGCTGGATTTTATCGGCCAAAGGAACTGGGGTATAATTTTTCCCTTGCAAAAAATTGGCTATTTTAATAGATTACAGTAGTCATTCTGGCCTATATCCTTCATCTGGAGGTTTGAATAACCAACGATTGTAGCAGGTTTTCCGCAAGAGGGTGATGTTTTTACAGGCAGGAGGTTAGGTTTTGGACAGGCCAAGTGTATTCGCTAAGTCTCTGCGGGGGGGGTCCGTGTCAATCGTCCTGGCATCGGTCTTGCTTTCCGTGACGGTTTTCGCCCAGGTGGGCCCATCGCAGAGCGGACAGGGCAGCGATGACGCCATGATGCGCCAGTTGGTGCAGTATTTCATGCGCGTCGGGACCGAGCAATACGAACGAGGCTACTATATCGAAGCCGAGAAGACCTTCCAAATGGCCCAGGGGTACGGGGAGTTTCTGGAACCCGTGGAGCGTCACCGACTGGAGTCGATGTTGGAGAAATCCGGCTTGGCTGCCATCGAGCGCAAGCACGCTCTGGCGACGAAGCAGACGGGTGAGCAGTTGCTCGGGGACGGTCAGCTCGTCGCGGCGCGGGAAAGCCTGTTGGGCGTGCAGGACAGCGGGTTCCTGACCGACCAGGAGCGCGCAGAAGTTGGCGTGACTTTGCAGCAGATCGAAACGGCTTCGGCCGTCGTGGAAGCACCGGTGCGCGCAGACGTCGCGTCCGGGGATGTGGCGGTCGAACAGATGACGGAGGTTCCGGCCGGCCCGACCCTCGACCAGTTCAAGAGCCGGGTTGCCGAACTGTACTATCAGAGTGTCAAGGCATATCACGCGGGTGACTTCGCGGCGGCCCGGTCGGGTTTCGCGGAGGTTCTCGACAGTGGATTGATGCCGGCGCCGATGGTGCAGACGATCCAAGGGTATCTGCACGACATGGACGGGTCTGCGCAGGGTGCCGGGGCGGACCGGCCGATCGCGCTGTCCGGCTTGTCGGCGGCCCAGCCGGGTTCGAACGATGTGGCGGTCATGCCGTCGGTGTATCCGGTGGCGGCATCGCCGGCGGGGATGTCTCCGCAGAGCGACCGGCAACGCATCGAGCAACTCTACAATCGGAGTTGGGAGTTGTACTCGGAGGGAGAACTCGAAGCGGCGCGGGAAGGGTTCGTGGAGGTCGCTGAGAGCGGCCTGTTCACTGCCCCCGAAGGCCGCAGGCCGGAGGATTACATCGCGACCATCGACCGGTTGCTCGCCGTTTCGCAGAGCCAGGTGTATTCGTCCCAGAGACAAGATGCCACTTCGTTGAGCGCTGCCGGGTCGACCGAGACGCAAGGTGGGTTCATCGAGGTGATCAATCGGCGAAGAAACATCATTCGAAGTCACATGCAGGCCGTCGTCGGCGACGCCGCCGATCGGGCCCAGACGTTCATGGCGCAGGGGGAGTTTGAGAAGGCCCGCGAGCCGATCGACGAGGCCCAGCGACTGGTCAATCAGAATCAACTGCATCTCGGCGACGACCTGTATCGACAGCACAGCAGCCGCCTCGGCGGTGTCCTGGAGGCGATCGCGCAGGCCGAAACGGCGCGCGATCAGCAGTTGGCCGAGCAGAAGCGAATGGAGGCGGTCGAGACCCAGCAGCGTCTGCGACAGGAGGCCGATGAGGATCGCCAGCAGAAGATCGACGAACTGCTGGCGCGAACCAAGGCCTACTGGAAACAGCAGCGTTACGAAGCGGCGCTGGGGCAGATCGAGAGCCTTCTGGCGATCGATCCGCTGCATGATGACGCCCTGACACTCAAGCAGCAGTTGGAAGACATGATCTACATGCGCAAGCAGATTGCGCTGGATAAGGAATACAACAAGCAGCGTGCGGACATTTTCATGAAGACGGCCGAGTCGGGGATTCCCTATGCCGACGAGGTGACGTATCCGAAGAACTGGCGTGAAATCTCCGCGCGGCGCAAGCCGGATGAGCCGATCGGGTTGGATCCGGAGAGTATGCGGGTCTACCAGCAGCTTGAGACGATCGTGGATTTGTCGGCGTTGAGTCCAGAGATGCCGCTGAGCGAGGCGATCGAGCTCATTCGCAGCTCCGTCGAGCCCCCGCTGAGCATCGTTGTCCTCTGGCGCGACCTCTATGAGAATGCGGAAGTCGAGCCGAGTACGAGCATCGATATGGAAGGGTTGCGCAACGTGAAGCTGAGCATCGCTCTGGAAAACCTCACGCGCGCTGTCACGCCGGTCACCGCGTTCTCGCCGGTGTCCTATGTGGTCAACAAGGGCGTGGTGACGGTCGGCACGGAGGAGTCTCTGCCCACCCAGAAGATGGAGACCCGCGTCTATGACATCACCGACCTTGTCGGCGAGCCGGCCAACTACGGCGGCATGCAGGGCCTGATGACAGGAATGATGATGGGGATGATGGGCACCATGATGAGCATGCCCCAGGGCGGCGGCTCGAGCGATTCTGGCAGCGGCGGTGGTGGCCTGCTTGGCGGCAGCAGCAGCGGTGGCATGGGCGGTGGCGGCATGGGTGGCGGCATGATGGGTGGCG